>JAQYVG010000150.1 GCA_030145595.1 Desulfobacterales bacterium
AGCAGTTATGTTTCTGGGCATGCACGCTGCATCCGGCACTAAAGGGTTTCTGGCCCACACCTTCACATCACGTATCCGGCGGCTGGAAGTGAACGGCAAGCCGATGCCCGAGGTGGAGTTTTTTGCAGCATCGCTGGCCCCCTATGGCCTGCGTCCCATTTTCTTTTCAGGATGTCCGGTGGCCTGCGCCCAGGCCCGCACAGCCATTCCTGGTATTCACATTTTTCCCATCGATAAAACCGCGGGACCGGATAATTTTGATGCTGAATCCTGGCGTTTGGACCTCGCAACTGCAGCGGTGAAATCCCTCGGCAATAAATCAACAATGCCCTACACACCGCAGGGTCCTTTCCGGGCAAAGGCAATCATGCGAGATGGACCCAAGATAGCCCGAAAACTGGCGCAAAGATGGGGTTTCCGTCATGAAGGCGATCGCATTTACATCGATACCCCTGACATTCATGCTCTCTATCAGAACTTTATCAGGCTCTGCTACCTTACTCCCCGCGTAGAAAAGATCATTCCCGCCGGCCTATTTCTGTACAACCTTCTGGGTCGTTGGGGCCTTGCCCGGGTACGTTTATCCTTGTATTTCTAAACAGAATAACACCCTAATTGAGCGTAAACAAAACCGAGAACGATAATAACGTACTTATTTACAAGGAACATTTTAATAGTTCACCCTGATTTTATATCTCTACCAGGAAAGAGAAATGAATTCTGCTATTTTATCTCGATTTTGTTTACCCTGCGGGAAAGCCGATGACACCCCATCTCCTTTGTTATCAAGGGCTTGCAGTAAACGACTACGACTTCGCCCTTGATGCCGCGGATCTGGGGCATCCTCGACTTTCGCTCAATTAGGGTAAAAGTATATACAGGTGGCACCAAAAGAACGGATCGATTTTCAGGTCCATCCTGTTATTGCACATATATTCTTTATTCGTAATAAAACAATTTAGCGACTCCCAGTAAGGCCGCATCTTGAATTTTACCAGGGTGGACCGGGATATCAAGCTGGTCTTCCAGCTTATTGCGGAAGTAATTTAACGCCCCCGCAATACCACCCAAAACAATCAAAACATCGGCGCCAAAATCATCGGCAAAGGGACGCAGAAATCGGCCTAAATCTTTGCCGAATTCGCGCAAAACTTCAATCGGAAAAGTATGGCCATGTTGAATGTCCTTTGCGGCTTCGGCGATATTGGCGTAATGAAAACCGCTTTGATTAAAACGTTCAGTCAATCCTCTGGTCGAAAAGAGATCATCAGCTCTTTTTCCATTAAATTCTAAAGAAAACAATTCTGCGTTTAACGGTACCCCCTGTCCTGTAAGTACAGAAACCCCATTCACAATAAAGCCGGCCCCAAGTCCTGTTCCAAGCGTGATGCCCATAACGCGATCAAATTCTTTACCAGCGCCATAATTCGCCTCACCGGTGACAGCGGCTTTGGCATCGTTACAAAAAAGAATTGGTTTTTTGAAATCGAGTAATTTTGATAATTCGTCTCTTATGTTCACTTGATAGAGATTGTCATATTTTGACTGCCCCTGAATCAGGCATAATCCATTCTCATAATCAAATGGCCCGGGGAATCCAATTGCAATGCCTAAGAATTCATTAGGATTCACTTTAGGCAAATAGGTTTGAATAATTTCAACAAAGGCGCGAAGAACTTTCTCTTTTGAAGCCTGGCTATTAATTGGCGTATGGCAGACAAAATCTGTTAAACCACCGGATTTCACCAGACCGCTCTTAACGGAACTACCACCTACATCAAGGGCAATGACACTGTTTTTATTATTTTCAGTTTTCACTTCTTAATTTTTGGGCAATAAGATCAATAATCAATGCAGCCGTCCACGAAAAATCTTTCTCGCCCAATCCTCTGCCGGAATCAGGATCGTAATACTCATAAAAGCCGTAACGATCAGCAAGCGCAATTAATGAATGTTCAATCCACTCGGAAAGCTCTGTTTCTCCATACTGTCTGACTCCTTGCGCCAGATACCAGTTGATATTGACCCAGACAGGACCACGCCAGTAAAATTCCCCTTCAAAGTCGACCTGACACATATCATAGCTGGGTATGGCCACACAGTCCATATCTGCAATACAGAAGCAATGTGCTCGTAAATTATTTAAAACCTTCGCGCCCCTGTCCTTGTCAGGGATACCGGCAAATAGGGGCATATATGAAAAAATCGTATCCCGTTTTATATGTTTGCGGCTCACAAGATCAAAATTATAATAAGTGCCTTCAGCCTCATCATATAGTTTTTTATTTATTGCTGTTTTGACTTTATCCGCTCTCTTATAGTGAATGCCGGCATCATATCCTAAGGTTTCTGCTATTTTCCCAAGGTCTATTTCGGATCTACAGAGAATAGAGTTAAAAAGGACTCCCTGGATTAAAAAGGGATGATTTTCTGCGATTTTTTGCCAGTCATAATTATATTTAAACATATTTTCAATAAGATACGAATATTTTTCAATATATGTACGCTTCGGCCGCTCACCCTGTTCCGCAATCTTGTCATATTTTTCTTGCATACTCAAAGCCCACGCGCTGGTCTCTGTTATGGCAGCAAGCGGTTCATCCCACAACGGGGCATTATCAAGTCCCGATTCCCACGGATGGACAATAGATACAAGATTTTCAGCCTGCGGGTCACGCCAAGTAAAATAAAAATCATGGAGTTTTTTTAGTTTTGGATATATTTCTTTTAAGAATGACAACGCTCTTTGTTTATCAGGATCAAGCTTTACGGAATCAACTATCATGGTAGCATGTACAGGGGGCTGGCTGATACCTGAAGTAAAAATACCGGATGGAACTTTTCCAGAATTGTCTGCCTTCCAGTAGTCCGGTCCCGGGAAATGATGGGTATACTCCGGGTTGAAAATAATATGCGGCAGAAAACCGTCACGCCACTGTCCTCTGAAAAGTGAGCGCATTTCTGTGTATGCTCTTTCAGGATCATAGTGAAGATACCCGCGTGCAATAAACCCTGAATCCCAGTTCCAAAGATGTGGATAGAGCCGGCTGGAGGGCATGGTCCAGGCATCGATCCGGTTTTTATCAAGCACAGCTTTCGCATTCTGATAAATTTCTTCGAACTGACGATCCGTGAATTGGGGGATCATTTTCTCGCCATCCGGTTTTGCTACCTTCTCATCGCCGGCTGAGATCCCAAGTAGGTCCTTGAGACGATTTATGTCAAAGCCGCTTATGACTTCCCCTTTAACGACAACCACAGGTATGGTAAGTCTGCCGGTAAGTCTTTCAACCTCTTGCCTAGCAGATTCCGTTTTCGTCACATCTCGGCCGGCATAGTTAATCTGATTGCCGTCCAGGTAGGCAAGCAGCTGTCTGCAGTGGGGACAGGCCGGAGAGAAATATACGGTAATTTCAGATTCTTCATAAGAGCTTACCGTTTTTTCGGTTTGCATCTCTTTTTGTTGTATGAGGGATGTATCATTCAGAATTTTTCCTATTTTTGACAGCAGTTTTGGTATGTCCGGCACCTTGCCCTGGGAAAACACCTTGCCGTTTACCGTCAAGATAGGTGCATGCCAGCCTCCTCGCCAGATTACCTTCCAAAAATTATCCAGCCAGGGAACAATCCGCAGCGAAACAGGCTTGCCATGAAGCTGTTCGTTCATGAGCCGCTGAAGTATTACGTAGGTAATATCACACTCCGTGCAGCGGTTTTTGATGCGAAAAAAAAGAAATTTCCCCGCATACCGATATAAGGTTAATTCTACGGTTTGTTTTTTTCCCATACTATTTCTCATCCTCTGCTTGCATCCATGATACAATCGTTTCGCGATTCTATCAAGCGCAGCCTTGCCGCTTTAAAAAGGAAATTCCGATTGGCGCGATTGGATTGGAATTTCATGCACGTCACTAAAGCATCGCAGCACAATATGCCGCGCCGATAAGGGCTGCTTTATCATTCAGGATGACCTTTACGGGTATCTTTTCCAGGAAGCCCTTAAAGCGTCCTTTGTTTGTAAATGCTTCCATAAAGATATCTTCTTTCAGTTTGGGTAAAATCTTCGCCGGAATTCCGCCTCCCAGGTAAACCCCGCCCGTGGTCATAGCGGTTAGGGCTAAATTGCCGGCAACGGCGCCCAAGATGGAGACAAACATATTCAGGGTGCTTGTACATCCGGGATCTTTATCCACCAAGGCGGCATCGGTGACGGCTTTGGCCGGATCGATTTCTTTTAGCCGTTGACGCAACCATTCAGGTTCATTCAAGCGGCCTGAGTCTTTCAGCCAATTATAAATATTCACCAATCCGGATCCGGAAACCACCCTTTCTATACTCACATGGCCATAATGCTGATTAAGATACCGCCATAGCTCTGTTTCCGCTTCGCTGTTTGGCGCAAAATCAGCATGACCGCCCTCTGAAGGTACAGGCAAGTATCGACCGTTCTGATAAATCAGCATTGCTTTGCCCAGACCCGTTCCGGGAGCGATCAGGGCGAGATTTCGGTCTTTAATGGAACCTGCCTGATTTAAAGGGAAGAATTGATCTTGGTTTAATAGCGGGATGGCCATTGCCGTGGCGGTTAAATCGTTGACAAGCTTAACACGATGAAAGTTAAACTCTTTTTTGATCCGATCTTCGGAAATATTCCAGGGGAGGTTGGTTGTTTTGGACTTGCCGTTTACCACGGGTCCGGCAACCCCAAAACAGGCATGGGTAACAGACATCTTATGGGTTTCGAGAAATTGCCGAATAATGTGTTCCAGATCAGGTGCGTTTTGGCTCGAAAAAGTCTCAATCACTTTTGGCACAGGGCGCTCTTTTCCCTTGAGGAAAAGCCCCAAGTTCGTTTTTGTTCCGCCGATGTCGCCGGCCAAAACAAGTGTTTTATCCATTGACTTTGTCATGACTTATATCTCCCGATAATTATGACCTGAATACGGTAGATTGCTCAAGTCCAAGTCCGGCTGTGCAACCCTAATCTTTTGCTAGTAAAAGATCCTGCTTGTGTCTGATGCTGGCCATGAGGGTTTTAAAGGACTCGGCAAAGGCTTGAAGACCTTCCTTTTGGAGCTTTTGAGTGATGGATTTAAGATCAACGCCCAAATTTTCTAATTGTGCCAACTGAGCCTCGGCCTCCTCTATTTTTTTCGTGAGCGTCCGGGCCACGGAGCCGTGCTCGCGAAAGGCATTGAGAGTGGCAGGCGGCAGCGTGTTGACCGTATCCGGGCCGATCAATTGATCCACATAAAGGGTATCCGGATACTCAGGGTTCTTTGTGCCGGTACTTGCCCATAGGGGACGCTGCACATGAGCACCGCCAGCCGTAAGTTTTTCCCAGCGGGAGCCACTGAAAATCTGTTTAAAAGTGTCGTAGGCTATTTTTGCATTGGCGATGGCAATCTTTCCTTGAAGATCCTTATTTTCAAGCGATGTCAAAACCTGATCCACCGCGGTATCCACGCGGCTAATGAAAAAGGAGGCCACTGAGGCGACTTTGCTTATATCGCCGTGATCCGCCAAACGTCTTTCCAGACCTTTTAAGTAGGCTTCGGCCACGGAGCGATAATGGTCGAGGTTGAAGATCAAGGTGACATTGATATTGATACCAGATGCGATCAGCTTCTCAATGGCAGGAATCCCCGCAGGAGTTGCCGGCACCTTGATCATGACATTGGGTCTTGCAAGCACCTTAAACAACCGTCGGGCTTCTGCGATGGTCCCCTTGGTGTCATGGGCCAGCGTCGGACTGACCTCGAGACTGACATAGCCATCAGCTCCTTGGGTTGACTCATAGACAGACCGCATCAGGTCGGCAGCCCGAGCAATGTCGTCAAAAACCAGGCCCTCGTAAATCTCTTGAACAGATTTTTCCATTTCGACAAGGCCACGTATGGCTTCGTCGTAGTCTGAACTGCCGTTGATGGCCTTTTCAAAAATGGACGGGTTGGAGGTGACCCCGCGCAGTCCCTCTTCGATCAGCGCTTTGAGTTCACCGGAGGTAATGAAAGAGCGACGGATATCGTCGTACCATATGGACTGTCCAAGGTCGCTTAGGTCGTTTAATCTAGACATGTTTTATTCTCCTTAAGTTTCGTTCTTTGCCCAAAAAAACATAGGCCATGGCAGCCGCCCCCATGGGCATACCCGCATGTCCGGAGTTGGCCTTTTGTACGGCGTCTGCGGAAAGCATTCGAATGGTATTGACACATAACTCATCCACATCTTTCATTGTCATTCCTCCACTCTTTTTCTCAGCTAAATACGACTTATAGTTTCAGGTCCCCAACTTCCGGATTCATAAAAATGAAGCATTTCCGACTTATTGTCACAGGTTTCACACTCATTTAATATGGGTGTTAGAAAGGACCAGCAATGTTCGAGGCTGTCCTGGCGCCAAAAAAGCATCTGATCACCCAACATGCAGTCTATGAGTACTTTTTCATAGGCATCGAGAATAGGCCCGGTATAATTTTGATCATAAGAAAAATCCAAAGTTGCAGAACGCAGGCACACCCGTGCACCTGGATTCTTTGTCTGAAAAGTAAGGGTGACTTTTTCATCCGGGTAAATGCCGAGTGTTAATTGATTGGCATCAATGCGCTTTCCCAGGGTTTGCCGAAACATGGAGTGGGGAATCTCTTTAAACCAAATGGTTATTTCAGTTATCTTTTTGGCCAAACGTTTACCGGATGTAAGGAAAAATGGAACGCCCTGCCAACGCCAGTTATCAATGAAGACTTTCATTTTAGCAAAAGTCGGCGTCAGCGAGTCAGGGCTTATTCCGGGTTCTTCGCGGTAGCCTGGAACCGGGTTTGCATTAATTTTGCCCGGGCCATACTGCCCGAGTACAATGTGCTCGTTGAGCTTTTCAACCGGAAAAGGCCTCAAAGAGCGAAAAACCTTTACTTTTTCATCTCTAACACGGCCGGTGTCAAATTGAGACGGCGCTTCCATGGCCGTTAGGGCCAGCAGCTGCATTATATGGTTTTGAAACATGTCCCGAATAACCCCTGCCTGTTCATAATAACCCGCCCGATGTTCGACACCTAAAGTTTCTGAGGCGAGTATGTTGACATGATCAATATATCTTCGGTTCCAGACGGGTTCAAAAATGGCATTGGCAAAACGAAACATCAGTATGTTCTGGACCGTTTCTTTCGCCAGATAATGGTCTATTCTGAATATTTGGTGTTCTTTAAAATATCTCTGAATGCTCTGATTCAGTTCAACAGCGGTCTTAAGGTCACGGCCAAAGGGCTTCTCAATAACTAGCCGTGCCCACCCGTTACCGTTTTTTCTTTCCTCACTAAGACCTGCCTGTCCTAACATTTGCGCAACCGGTTTATAAAGAGACGGAGGAAGGGCAAGGTAAAAAATTCTGTTGCCCCGGGTATTATGTTTCTGATCCAATTTCTTGAGGAACTTGGCCAGGTTAATAAAAGAATCCAACTCGCCATAATCAACGGACCGATAATAAAGAAGGTCAGAAAAGGCCTGCCATTTTGAATCATCCATAAGACCTTTTACTATCAAGGCCTTTTCCATTTTTCTCCTGAATTGTTGATCGTTCAGTTTTGTTCGACCGCACCCAACAATGCGAAAAGAATCCGGCAGACCGTCATTTAAATATAAATTGAAGAGGGCCGGAACCAGTTTCCTGGCAGTTAAATCACCCGTGGCCCCAACGATGACGATGGTACAAGGATCACTATGCTCGACGCTTATACATTTCTTGGGACTAATTTCCTGAGCAGGTTCGCTGATCTCTATAATTGAATCTGTAGCATTATTCTTGTTTTTCATATCGTTATCCATGGGATTTTCTCTTTTCATCCATTCAACTTTTTTTATCTGTGGAAACCACTGCATGTCCACCAAACTCTCTACGAAGGGCTGCAAGGACCCTGTCACTAAAAGGGTCTTCCTGCCGGGAACGAAAGCGCTGTAGCAGAGAAAGGGTGATGACCTGGGCCGGCACGCCGGTTTCCAAGGCCTGCAGGATGGTCCATCTTCCTTCTCCTGAATCTTCAACATATCCTTTGATATCCGAAAGTTTTCCGTCTTTTCTAAAGGCGTCTTCAGCAAGTTCCAACAGCCATGAACGAACCACGCTCCCCTGATTCCAGAGATGGGCAATATCGGCATAGTTGAAAGAATCCGCATAATCGGAGGCCTCCAGAATTTCAAACCCTTCACCATAAGCCTGCATCATCCCATATTCAATACCGTTATGTACCATTTTAACAAAATGACCCGCTCCTGACGGCCCGCAGTAGAGGTATCCCTCTTCCGGGGCCAGGGTTTTAAAGACAGGTTCCATGTGATGAAATGTGTCTTTTTCTCCTCCGATCATCATACAATAACCGATCTGAAGCCCCCATATCCCTCCGCTGACACCGACATCCATAAACCGGATATTTTTTTCAACAAGGAGTTCGGCTCTG
>JAQYVG010000151.1:0-241 GCA_030145595.1 Desulfobacterales bacterium
ATGACCTTGATTATGAACAGTTTCCCGATGAACACTGCCGCAAAACCGAGGAAATCCTCAAGGAAAATCTCTGGCCCCAAGAGTATATCCGGGCGGCGATCAGTCACGGCTGGGGGATCTGCAGCGATGTTGAACCCCGGTCAGAACTTGAGAAAGTCCTTTATGCCGTCGACGAGTTGACCGGCCTGGTGGCTACAACAGCCCTGGTTCGTCCGTCTAAAAGCGTTATGGATCTTAAAGC
>JAQYVG010000151.1:251-8389 GCA_030145595.1 Desulfobacterales bacterium
GGACAAAAGATTCGCCGCCGGTGTCGACCGCTCCATTATTGAAAAAGGTTGTAATATGCTGGGCATGGAGCTTACCGAGCTGATTACGGATACGATTATGGGCATGCGGCAAGTCGCCGCAGAAATCGGCCTGCAAGGGGAGAATCCGTGAAAATGAGAAACTCTTCCTTTTTTTAGCCACAGACCCACACAGACTTACACGGACTTTTATCCCTGCAGACTTTGCAGGGATAAAAGATGTCACCAAACTGGCGTTTGGCAATAAAATAAACAGCTAATCGTATTGTTTATATCTCGCGAAGCGATTGTATTTTTTATCGGCCAGGTCGGCCGATAAAATGTCTGTGTCCGTCTGTGTGTGTCTGTGGCTAATTATATATATAAAAGGGGTAATATATGACACAGGAAGTAATCGTACGTTTTCCGCCGAGTCCCACCGGATACCTGCATATCGGCGGTGCCCGCACCGCCATCTTCAACTGGCTTTTCGCCCGGAAAACCGGCGGCAAGTTCATTTTAAGAATCGAAGACACCGATGCTCAAAGATCATCGGCCGAATCGATCCAGGGCATTATTGCAAGCCTGAAGTGGCTGGGAATTACCTGGGACCAAGAACCTTATTTTCAATCAGATTTCATCCATGAACATATAGCTGCCGCCCGGAAACTAATCGATAGCGGTCATGCCTACAAATGTTTCTGTCCTAAAGAAGAGATTGAAAAAAAGCGCCGGGTGGCTGTTGAGAAAAAAATCACATTCAAATACGACGGCACCTGCCGCAACTTAACCCCCGAGGAGATTGCCGCCAGGGAAGCGGACGGTACCGCATATTCGATTCGATTGAAGCTGCCTGCCGCTGAAGGCTCCATTGTATTTAACGACATCGTCTATGGAACGATTGAAAAAAAATACGAAAACTTAGAGGATTTTATAATCGTGCGCACCAACGGGCAGCCGCTCTACCTGCTTTCCAATGCCGTTGATGACATTCGCGACAAAGTCACCCACATTATCCGCGGTCAGGACGGACTGGGCAACACACCCAAGCAGATTCTCATATACAGGGCCCTGGAGGCACCGATTCCTGAATTTGCACACATGTCCCTTACGCTTGATCCACAAAAGGCCAAAATCTCCAAGCGGACCCACGGGGAATTGGTAGCGGTGCACTTTTACAAAGAGCACGGATTTTTGCCCTGGGCACTAGTGAACTTTCTGGTCCGGCTGGGATGGTCAACATCCGATTCCAGAGACTTTTTTTCCAAAAAGGAGCTTATTGAAGCATTCTCACTGGAAGGGATCAGCCGTGCCAATTCAATTTTTGACATCAGAAAAAACGATCCCAAATATTTTACCGATCCCAAAGCAATTAGTATCAATGCCCATTACCTGAGGACTCTGCCGCTGGAAGAGATCGAACCTTATGTCCGGGAGCAGCTGGAACAAGCGGGAATCTGGAACCCGGAGTTTGAAACCGCAAAACGCGTCTGGTACCTTGATACCATTGATCTGATTCGCAGCCGCTATCATTTAACCACCGATTTTGTGACCCGGGGTCGCGCCTATTTTTCCGAAGACTATCCCATTGAGCCCAAAGCTTTGAAAAAGCATGTCCGCAAGCATGAAAAACTGAAAGAATGGCTTCCGATTCTGGCCGAGCGCCTGAATACCGTCAAAGCCTTTACCGCCGAAGAAACCGAGAAAACAATCCGCGCCTTGGCGGAAGAATTGGGGATTAAAGTAGGAATCCTGACCAACGGCACGCGCGCAGTAGTCACCGGGCAGCTGGCGGGCCCGGGTCTTTTTGATATTCTTACCGTCCTGGGCCACGACCGGGTGGTCCGACGCCTGCACAAAGCCGTAGACCTTTTCAAATAAATACCGAAGAACCGTTCAGTTTAGGTAGAACACAGATGACACGGATTTTGCAGATTTTCACGGATTTTATATTATTTTATCTGTATCTGTGTAGATCTGTTTTAATCTGTGTTATCCGCGTTCCATTGAACCTTGAACCTGTGAACCTTTGAAAGGTTAATCATCTTTTATGTAATTGCCTCTTTATCTCTTCCCTGATTGTTTTTAACAAAAACCGTTCGGGAAAGTTTGGGCGGGATAGATACGGCAGGATGTTGTCAATAAAATTATCATACATTTCCTGAAAGATGCTTTCCTTGTCGTTTTCATCCACAAAAATGCGATTGCTTTTATGTTCGAAAACGACCTCTTGACCAAGCGCCTTTTTGATTTTATCCTTGTTTGCCGAAAAATCTTTGCTTTTTTGAATCAAGGCTTCATCGAGCGGAACCTTTATACGGGCCACCATATTAACCATCCATCTGTCCCCAATCATTTTGACGGACTCGTCATAAATCTTCAAGGTCAAATGATTTTCAAGGTCAATTGTTTTTATTAGTATAGGCTTCATAAACAGGGTTAATGAATTCGTAAAAAGGAAATTTTTATTTTTTAGACGCCGACATCGATGGCTAAGTAAAAAGGTTCATATACAAGGCGTAGTAGATGAGATTTTTTACGACGCCATCTACTTTTTCAATGTAAGCGGACCGGTACCCGTAAGGAATAATTTTATCCAGTCAAACCCAAACTTCATGAGTTCTACATCCGATGCAGTTAGCTTGTCAATTCTTTCCGGCGATACATCGAACCGGGATAAAAAAGTACTTTCAAAAACAAACGTTTTGAATTGGTCAATATTAAAACAGGCCATAAAAGCCATCTTGAACGCCGGTCCGTCGACCCCCTGACGGCCCCACGGGTTTCCCCTAAACAGCGTATCAACCTCGACCCACAGGTCATTCATATCATTGAATATTTGTATCTGCTGGTCCTTGATCCACTCATCGACGGACCATTTGCCGGGTTCTTTATGCCCCCAACAGTGATCGTGACAGGCAAGAAAATAATGGACCGCCCGTTTCTTGCCGGCACCGCTTCGCGCCACCGCCCGTTCCAGCGGATAGGCCCGGCATGAGAACGGTCGATCCTCATATACTGTACATCCTTTTCGAGCAAGAAAGGGACATGATTTTTCCTCACCAGGCGACATCTTCAGCATAAGACTGGGGAAATAAGGATTGTCTCTGAAAGCGGTTAAGGTATAGCGTTCCAGAAATCTCTCAGAAGAAATGCTGAGGCAGTTCTTCAGGCGAATAATATCATAAGGATACAGATACATGTCAGCATCCTGACAGCATCGTGTAAAACATGGGATTTGAGGATGGCAGTCAAACCTGAACGTGTCTGTTTCCAAAAGCCTCTTACTGCCGTCCATTTGTGGATGGCCATGCTTATCTTTCATGATCGTCATAAGAATTTGTAGGTTCGGTTGAGTTGTTTTTTTATATTAGAGTAGAGTAGAGGAGCAGGTGACAATGTTTAGGCTTCGGCATACATCCGTATCAGGGTTTCCCCGTCGTGGCTCATTATCCGCATGCCATGCATTGCGACCTGATCCCCCCTCGTCAAACCCAGCATGCGGTTTTCCCGCACTGGGCTTTCCCGGAAACTCTCGCCTTGGGCGTTCGCAGGGAGTTGCGCGATTCAATCGATCACAAATTAACCAGCCCCAGACTCTTGAGGTGTTCGTGTGTCGTTCTCCCTTTCGGAGTTCGAAAGGGCCGCTGGCTCCGTCGCTTGAGATGTGCTATCAAGCGAAGTACAAGAAAACTGTTGACCTTACGAAATGCCTTGCGTGGATAACCATAATTGAAATAGTTGCCCCAACCTGTCAACTGGCGGTTCACCTCTCCAATCATGCGCGGAATCGGCATACAGCTTTTCCGTCTTGCCGTCAATTCGCGCAACTTTTCGCGCTCACGGGCAAGGGATTTTTCCGACACAAACACATTGAGGTATTGCCCCTTCCAGTTCTTATACAAGCTCCGGTCGAAACGAAATGTGAAGCCCAGAAAGTCAAGGGTTTCTCCTACTCCTCTCAGGTTCACCACTTGGGTCTTCTCGTGATTGATCTCCAGCTCCATCCAGGACTCCAACTTACCCTCGATCCAGCCTTTGAGCCTGTCACTCTGGTGACGTGCAAGGACAACAAAGTCGTCAGCGTATCGCACCAGGCGTGCATTGGCCCACGTTGCCGGACCATCCGGTTTATGGAACACCTTATCGAACCAGTGCAGGTACAGATTGGCAAGCAGGGGCGAAATTACCCCACCTTGAGGACAGCCTTTGCGCGGATAAGTCTTCCTTCCTTGCTTGGCCTTGTCCCGACCTCTGCGCCCTTTCCTCCCGGCCTTACTTTCAGGTGGCTCCTCCGCCGGGGCCTTCAGCCACATACGAATCAGCTTCAGAACCGAACGGTCAGCTATCCGCATCTGGAGGCAGGCCATCAGCTTATCATGGGGAATCGAATCAAAGTACCCTTTCAGATCAGCGTCATATACCTCCACAAAGCCCTGTCGCAGATTCTCCCGAATACGGTCGAGCGCCTGATGCGCGGAGCGTCCCGGACGGAATCCGTACGAACAATCTTCAAAGTCCGCCTCAAAAATCGGCTCCAGAATCAGAAGCGTGGCCGTCTGTACAACTCGGTCGCGCACCGTTGGGATACCAAGAGGGCGCAGCTTTCCGTTGGCCTTGGGGATGTAAACCCTTCGCACAGCTTTGGGACGGTAAGTCTTGGCACGAAGCGACTCCTGGATTTCAACCACAAACGCTTCCGATCCGCCTTCGCTTTTGAGAATATCCTCAATGGATACCCCGTCCACTCCGGCAGAACCTTTGTTGGCACGTACCAATTTCCATGCCGTCAACAGCACATCTTGCCGAAATATCCGATCATACAAAGCGTAAAATCGAAACTTCGGTTCCTGCTTGGCCTTTTGACCCAGTTTCTGTCTCAATTCAGAGAGTTTCTCCGGCAGCTTACCACCCTTTCCCAATCGGGACGTTGGGCTTTCGGCAGCCAGTTCTTCCGTCGTGGAACTATCGTTCAAGCGGATCTCCTTCTTTGTCGACAAAAACATGTTCCCGGTCAGGCCCCTTGGCTCCACGGGCATTACCCCGCTTCCAAGCTACTATGGGCCTGTCCGACTCCCGACCAGGGCCGCCAATGGGTTATTTCTTCCCCAAAGACGTTGGGGCTGGGGCCACTCCCTGCCGGGCCTCCCAGGTTCCTCGATCAATCTGTCAGCACGCGCCGTCCCCTATCACCCCGGGGAGCCCGACAGCTGCTTATGCCCGTTACTTCACTGCCGGCACTGGGCTTCACCTATCCTGGACGGATGGCCACTCCCAGAAAGTATAACGAGGCCGAAACGGGTTCGCTTTCGCTACGGCTCGCGCTTTCGCCTCACGAGGCTTCGCCAGATCGGGTTACCCCGTCCCACGCTCGATCGGCTACTTGTCAAACGGACAATTTACAAGGTGAACTCCTTTCAGTTCACAAGATTGACCAGGCTTTGCCTGGCGCACCAGGATTTACAGGATTTACATGATATAATTATTTGTCAGTTTCTGCCGCCTGTGGTAGCGAAGCGGACATCCCGCCTTCGGGGTTGGAGCAAAGCGTAAATCCCGCTATCGGGGTCCCGCTGAAAGCGGGGATGAAACTGCAAAAATTCTGTCCAAGAAAAATATCCTGATCATCTTGCGTGCGCGGGCGTAGCGCAGCGAAGATCCCGTTAATCCTGCGTGCCCAGCCTGCCCCGTTAAATCTCTTGTTCTTTATTTAACCGGGGTCGAGAAACCCATACTGTCATCGCTGCGCGATAATTCAGTTGCTCAACATTTTTGCCACATCTTTTCTGCTTTTACTCGCTCAATCGTTTTTTAATTCCAGTCGGGCACGTGCCTGAATAATGGCATCATGAAGTTTTCTCTGTAACAATTCGCGCGGCGGCAGTTCTGTCAAATAAGCAGCAACACGAATACTCCCCTTATCAAGCTGCAAAAGTTCGATCTGCTCGATGCCCTTATCGGCACATAGAATCAACCCGAGCGGAGTTTTTTCTCCTGGTTGCTGCTCATGGTTTTCAAGCCACCGCAAATAGAGTTCCATCTGGCCTTTATATGCTGGTTTGAATTTGCCGAGTTTTAATTCAATGGCAATGAGCCTTTTGATTTTGCGATGAAAAAAAAGCAGATCAAGATAATAATCCTCATCATCAATGGTCATCCTCTTTTGGCGGGTAACAAATGAAAAGCCGGCTCCAAGCTCCAGGATAAAGCCCTCCATTTCCCGCAGGATAGCTGTCTCAAGATCTTTTTCGCTGTAAGTATCTTTTAGCCCCAGAAAGTCGAGGAAATATGGATCCCTGAAAACCAGGTCCGGTGTTAACCTGTCTTCCTCCCGCAAAGCGGTAAGCTCCTTCTTTGCCAATTCTTCAGGTTTCTTTGATATGGCGGTGCGCTCATAAAGCATTCCATCAATTTTTTTCCGCAATGTCCGAACACTCCACCGCTCCAACCGGCACATCTCGGCGTAGAAATCACGCTGAAGCGGCTTCTTAAGCGGCAGAATTTCCTTAAAATGTGACCAACTCAATTGTCGCGACAGTGTAGCAACAATTTGAGTGTCGGGAAATGCTTCCGCGAACCGGACCATCCGGGTAAGTGCTGAATAGCTAAAACCGTTCCCGTATTCTTTTGTTAATTCTTGCGACAGTGTAGCAACAATCTCTTTACCGTACTCCGCCCGTTTTTCCTTCAAAATATCCTGGGAAATACGGTTGCCAATTTGCCAGTAAAGAAGAGTCAAGCCAGCGTTAACCGTAACGGCGACATTATGCCTGGCAGTTTCTATGAACGAACGGATATCGCCGACAAGATCGCCGTGCAGAGGCTTGTTGTCTGTTTCTGTAAGCTGTTTCCCTGTTTCTTTTCGCATATTTCGACAACCTCGCGGGCTTCCGGGATGTACATAAAATTGTTAAGTTTCTGCCTTAACCATTAGATTTATTTGTTAAAAACAATCATGAACATCGTGTTAATCCTGCTTGCCCCGTTTGCCCCGTATCTCCCCGTGGAATTACCGGGACAGGCCGGCAGATGGTACCGGGGTTAAATCTTTTATTCTTTATTTAACCGGGGTCTAAAAACAACCGTGTTCACCCAATGGAATACCGCTCCGCGGTCCCCTTTAGGGGATTCCACCGGGCAAATCAGCGTCCAAACTCGTTTTTCACCAAACTCCGGCGGCAAAACTCGACCACCTCTCCCTTCAGTCCTGCAATGTGTTCAAGTTTCAGGCCCCGTTGACGAACAAGGGAAGTCTGGTCATACAATTTAACTATTTTTTGGTACCACCCACTTGTAGAGAACTCCCGTACGTCTATTCGATTTTTATTTTAAATTCAAGTCAGACCAAGCTATATAATTGAATTAATTCTGGTTGCCTCGCTTTCAGCGGGATTTCCGTTGCGCTCCAACTGGCTTAGTTACAGTACTTGAAAATTGCGGTTTCAATCTGTTGCTCATTCGTATCGGCAATTTCTGGAATGCCCAGAAATTCCAGAACGTATGGATCCTTGATAAAATCATCAGGAATCTGGCGGGCAGAGGATGCCTTGACATCGGCCTGTTTTCCGCTTGATAATATCCGCTCATAATAAAGCGAGTTTATATTTCGTTCCAGTTGGCGAGTACTCCAGCGCTGAGTTGCGGCTTCGCCAATGTACCACTCCCGGACCTTTTTGTTTTCCAGCCGCATGATGAGACGGTAGTGGGTCCAGGTCAATTCGCTACGCAGTGCGTAGCCTTTTTCAAAATCGGGAAAGGCCATGTAGAACTGCCTGGGAACTTCCGCCCCTCAAATCATAAGTTTCTTTTTAACCTTTAGATTTATTTGGTAAATATAATCCTGGACATCTTGTTCATCGTGCCTGTCCAGCCTGCCCAACCTGCCCCGTTCAATTCACGTCAGTGACAGCGAAGCGTATTTCACTGGGGTGGAATTAAGTTTTGGTTGTTATTCCATCGGGGTTAAATCTTTTGTTCTTTATTTAACCGGGGTCGAGAAACCCATACTGTCATCGCTGTGCGAATACTGCGTAAGGCACTTGATAGCATTGTGTTCATCCTGTTAGAAAACCCATGTGGGTATTTGCCACCACCGATGCGAGGAATTAATTGTCCTTGCATATAATTCAAAACGGGTTATT
>JAQYVG010000152.1 GCA_030145595.1 Desulfobacterales bacterium
GATTGAAAGCAAACACTTGAACCCTTGACCCCTTGAATCCTTGGACCCTCTTCTCCAACTAAATTGGAGAAGAACCATATTTATATATAATTTATTTATGAATTTTGCAAAGATGGAATGACAATCCTGCATAAGGGTGACCTTTGAAAAATGTTCAATTTTGCCTGCCCCGTTAAATCTTTTAAAATTTAATCGGGGGGCAAGGCCTAGGCAGGCGAAAATTTTAACCGCAATCAAATTACATAAATCTACACATTATATCGAATAACCAAAATTCTAATGACAAAAACATGAATACTACTTGGAAAAGCTTTTTTTCAATGATTGGCCGGCATCAAAGGCAAGGCTTAAAAGGGCTGGAATTAAAAAGATGGTAAAGACCGTTGAAAGCAGAAGGCCGCCCACAACCACGCTCCCGAGCCCCCGGTAGAATTCGGAGCCTGCACCGGGAGCAAGTACCAGGGGCAGCATGGCCGTTACGGTTGTAATAGCGCTCATGTAAATGGGCCGGATGCGGGAGCGGACCGATTCGGTAATGGCATCCCGGGGCAACATGTTGCTGTCCCGCATATTGTTTAAGGTTTGGTGGACAATCAGGATGGCGTTGTTGACAACAATTCCGACCAAAATGACAAAACCTAGCATGGTAATGATATCTAAAGGCTGGTAGGTTTTAAACGTGTTCACCAGCAGCAGGCCCACAAAACCGCCGGCGGCGGCCAGGGGCACACTGAACATAATGATAAGAGGATAGAAGAAATTCTCGAACAGCGCCGACATTAAAAGATAGCTGATCACGAGCGCCAGAATAAAGTTCCACATCAGAGCCTTGCGTGTGCGCGTCAGGTCGTCGGCCGTACCGCCCAGTTTAATACTGTAAAGGCTTGAAAGACCTCCGCCGGCCTTGATCGGCCCCACCACCTTTTCCGTCACGATCTCCATGGCGGCCTCAAGGGCCATGGTCCTTGACGGAATAACCTGGAGCGTAATGGCTCGTTGCGAATCAATATGATTTATCTGGATGGGACCTTCTTCGAGCTTAATTTCTGCAAGCGAGTTTAAGGTTACTTTTTCTCCGGATGGTGCCACAACCGGGAAGCGAGGCAGGTCCTGAGTGCGTTCGAGCTTTCCTTCCTTGCTCTTTACCACCAGATCGATTTCATCCCCGTGCAGGCGATAGGTGCTGGCTTTGGCCTCATCCACAATCGTATCCACGATTAAGCCCAGATCCGACGTGGTCATGCCCAGACGGCTCAGGCGTTCACGGTTTGGGATAATGCGCATTTCGGGATTGCCCAAGTCCAGACCGGGTATCGGGCGGATCTGGGCGCCGGGCAGAGCTTGGGCGGACAAACCGTATACCTGTCTGCCCAGACTGATGAGCTTTTCCAGGTCGGGCCCTTTGATCTCGATCTCAATGGAGCGACCCTCGCCGATATTGCGTGAAAAGAGGCTGGGCTGCTGCACAATGGCGATCATGCCGGGAATCTTTCTTAAGACACTGTAAACATAGGGAAGCAATTCCCTGGTTCGCTCCTGAACTTTGGATACAATGCCCATAAAAACCGACTGTCCCCGGGCAACGTAGAAAAAGTTTGTGGCCGGCGGAAGATTCAGTTTTTCGGCCAGCACGCTCATCTTTTCATCGTCAATTAGCGGCAGAAGATCTTTTTCAACGGTTTCACCGATTTTCTCAAGCTCATTCAAATTATAACCCGGAGGCGGCAACAAAATTCCATACAATATTTCACGGTTGCCCTCGGGCATGTATTCGGTTTTGGGCATCAAAAAATATGCCAGGCCAAGCGCCACCAGGGTCATGGCCACGGCAACTCCCACGCGCGCCGTAACCAATCCGCACATCCAGTACACAAACCTGGTTGTGTAATTTATAAAGCCAGCGGCGAAAGCATTCAGTCTCCGGGCGATATAACTAAAAGGTCTCCGGATAGGAGCGAAAACCCCTTTTGATTTGATTGCCGGCTTGTTATTTTTTTGAATTTTGCCCAGTATTTTGGAAGAGAGCGTCGGTATGACCGTAATGGAGATGAGCAGGCTTAATGTAACGGCACCACTGATGGCGATGGCAATGTCGCGGAAAAGTTGGCCGGCCTCCTCCTGCACAAACACGATGGGAAGAAATACAGCCACCGTCGTCAAAGTACTTGCCAGTACCGCTCCCCAAACCTCAACCGTGCCGTCGTACGCCGCCTGTCTGCGATCTTTGCCCATCTCCCGATGGCGGAAGATATTTTCAAATACAACAATGGAATTATCCACCACCATACCCACGGCAAACGACAGCCCCGCCAGGCTGACAACATTGATATTTCTACCCATAAGGGTCATGATCAGGAACGTGCCGATGACACTGATAGGGATGGCAACCGCCACGATCACAGTGCTGGCAAAATTCCGTAAAAATATCAGAAGCACCAAAATTGCCAAAGATCCGCCTACAAAAATATTCTCCCTTACCAGGTTGATGGCGCTGTAGATGTAACGGGTATAATCATAGACCAGCACAATCTTTAAATGTTTTTCTTTTAACAGGTTCTCATTTAACTCTGCCAGCGCATCTTGCAGTTTCTTCATCACGACCAAAACATTGGACCCGGGCTCGCGCACGGCGTTGAAAACGATGGTCGGCGTGCCTCTGTGCCGGACGACAAATTCCGCATCTTTAAAGCCGAATTCAACGCCGGCAATATCGCCCACGGCAACAGGAATGCCGTTTACTCTCTTTATGATGACATTAGAGACATCTTCGGGACTACTATACTCGCCCACGGTTCTAGCGATGTAGCGACGTTTGCCCTCGTCAAAGTTACCGGCACTGATGTTTTTGTTCTCTATATCCAGTGTGCGGACGAGTTCAGGAATGGTTACTTTGCGGGCCGAGAGGGCGTCCGTGTCAACGACGACTTGAATCTGACGCTCCCATCCTCCGTATATGTTGGACGACGACACCCCCGAAATCCGTTCCAGCCGGGGTTTAATATACTCGTCAACAAAATCGTACTCTTGCTGCAAGACACCCTGGAAGCCCGGCAGTGCCTTTAGTACCATCCAGGCAATCGCTTGCTCGCGTCTGCCGCCGGACTTTATGATCGGTTTGTCCACATTGTCCGGATATTTTTTGACGCGCTCAAGGCTGTTGGATACTCGCAGCAGCGCTTCATCCGTGTCCGTACCGATCTCAAATATCAGGCTTATAAAAGCGCTGCTGTCCCGGCTTTCACTTTTCATCTCCACCAGACCGTCAACATTTTTGAGCTCTTCTTCCTGAGCCTCAACAACCTCGCGCTCAACTTCCACCGGGCTGGCTCCACGCCAGGTCGTCATGATGGAAATCTCCTGAAGATCAACATTGGGGGTCAATTGGATGGGAATTCTAAAAAGAGAAATAAAGCCGAACAGAACCAGCAGTAGAACCCCTACCGTGACGGTAACCGGCTTTTTGATTGCAGTATCAATGAGTTTCATAGTTCAAAATAATGATTCAGGAAAAATTCATCACGAAATTGCGAAAGTACGAAAACACGAAAATCAGTACATTAGTCTTTTTACTTTTATCCCTTTTTGAGCAATATAACGTATTTTATGTTAGGTTAATTCAATTTTTAAGGCCGCTCGCAAATGCTTTCAAAAAAACTCGTCCAAGTTCTCTATATGCTTCAATAATGGCCCAATGATCTTCCCACATAAACCCTAAATTGATAGATCCCTTTTGGCTTTATTCATTTCGGTTTTTTGTACTTTCGTGCTTTCGTACTTTCATGTTTTCGTGATTCTTATTTTATAACACTCACCGGCTGTCCGGGTCTTAGGCGTTCATTTCCGCGGATCACAACCTTGCTGCCGGGTGCTAACTTGCCGGCGACCTCAACATTTCCATCATAATACCCGAGGATTTTGACAGGCACCGGCATGGCCTTGCCGTCATTGACAATAAAAACAAGCCGATCGTTTCCTGCTGTGACCACAGCATCTTTGGGAACCAGCAAGGCGCTTTTTTGAGCCGCCAGATTAAACGTCACCATGGCCTCCATGCCGCTTTTGATCTTAAAGTCCTGATTTTCAATATTTATCTTTGCCGGAAATGTTCTGGAATCAGGATCTCCCTGGGGAAGCATCGCATTTGTTCTACCCGCGCGCAGTTCGTTTGAGATGCTTTTTACCATTACTTTGACTTCCCCCTGAGGGGCAATCATCACCGCATAGCGTTCGGGTACATCCACGGATACTTTAATTTGCCCTAAGTCTACCAGATCAACCACCGGCCCGCCAACCTTGATCCATTCGCCGACCTGAGTATGTTCTGCGGAAACAAAGCCTGAAAAGGGTGCCACAACCTTTTTTTGTTTTATTTCATATTCAAGACGCTCCATATCTGCTTCGCTGCCCAGCAATTCCTGAGAAAAGGCCCGCTGATTATAAAGCGCTTCATCATAATTTCTGGCTGCGATACTGTCGGCATCTTTTAGCCGGCTGTATCTGCTAAGCTCTTTTTCAGCAAGCTCAAGTCTGGCCCTGATAGTCTCCCTGGCAGCCACTGCGCCTTTCAGTCGAATCTTAAGTTCGGTGGATATTAAACGGACAAGTAGATCCCCTTTCTTAACAAAATCGCCTTCCTTTACAGGGAAATATTCAACCACACCGGAAACTTCGGCAGCTACAGTGCTCATTGCAACGGCCTCAGTGGTTCCTACCAGCGAGACCTGCTCTGAAACCATCTTTTTTTCCACCAATGCAATCCTTACCGGTACCGGCGGCGGGCCCTTGCTTTTGTCTGCATCGCCGGCCATAAGAGATGGCGCTAAAATCAAAAATGTCAGCCCTATTGTTAAAAACCAATGCAACCTAAAATGAATTCTCTGCATCCAACACCTCTTTCGCCACGTAATGCCAATTCCAACCTGGCAACTTATATTCAAACTCCTATGGAGTCAAGAAGTAACATAACCTTTACTGAAGGCTTGTCAAAGGGCATCACGCGTACAATACTTACTTGCTCGATTTGTTTTCTGTGTTATATTAATAAAATCGCTTCGCGATTTTATGGAACGCGGCTTCGCCGCTTTTAATCGTTGACTTTTAATGTAATTCTGCCGGCATCGAGCATCCAGTATCAAGCATCTGGTACAACAAAGGCAAAAAAGCATTGAAAAATAGGCAATCACTTAACCGAAAAACATATCTTAAAATTTAGGACAAAAGGACGTATCTATGAAAATAGCAATCAGTGGTAAAGGGGGCGTCGGCAAAACAACATTTGCAGCGCTTTTGATCCGAACCTTGAATGAACACGGCAAGCATGTATTGGCAATAGACGCCGATCCGGATGCAAACCTGGCCGCAGCGCTCGGCATCCCCGATGCGGATAAAATAACGCCCATCGCCGAGATGAAAGACCTTATTTTTGAAAGAACCGAAGCAAAGCCCGGAAGCATAGGCGGCTTTTTCAAACTGAATCCCAAGGTAGATGATCTGCCCGATGCCCTGTCTGCAAGACTTGACAATATCAAACTGATGCGGCTTGGCGGCATTAAAAAGGGAGGATCAGGTTGTCTTTGCCCGGAAAGCACCCTTTTAAGAGCTCTGATGACACACGTTGTCCTTGCAAGAAACGAAGTCGTAATCATGGACATGGAAGCGGGGATTGAACACCTGGGAAGAGCTACCGCTTCGGCTGTAGACAAACTTATCGTCGTGGTGGAACCGGGCCGTCGTAGTATAGATACCGCCGGCCACATTCACAAGCTCGCATCTGAAATCGGGCTTAAAGCTATTGCCGTGGTGGGCAACAAGATCCGCAGCAAAAAAGATGAAGAGTTTTTGCAAAAGCATCTCAAAGATTTTGAGTTTATCGGATTTATCCCCTATGACGATGCTTTAATCGAGGCTGACCTGGATGGTGTTTCACCGTTTGATGTCGACTCGACAGCAACAACGATTGTGACCCAAATGATCTCTAATCTGTAATGAAACAACGCAAAAGTTATCCCGCAAGATCAAAGTATCGCTTCAAAAAAAAGCCCAAAATCATTAAGATTAAACCTGGGGCCGATGCCGGCCTGAAAAAGGTTTTTGCAGCCATTGGTGTGCCGGATAAAGCACCCTTTAAACCTGATCCTTTTCAGCTTGAGGCTCTCGCGGCAATTGAAAAGGCCGACTGCCTGGTAACCGCTCCCACCGGTGCCGGTAAAACCTGGATAGCTCAACAGGCCATTGCCCGGGTTCATGCCGAGAAAGGCAGATCCTGGTATGCTTCTCCTTTAAAGGCTCTCACCAATTCAAAATATTCCGAATTTTCAAAAATATTCGGCCCGGAAAACGTTGGCATTTTAACCGGTGACCGCAAAGAAAACTCCGATGCACCCGTTATTGTCGGGACAACCGAAATTCTGCGCAATCAGCTCTATGATGCCATGCACGCGGGAACCCTCCTGGGCACCGATTTTGTCATCCTTGATGAGGCCCATTTTTTGGGTGACGAAGACCGGGGCGTTGTCTGGGAAGAGACCATGATCTATCTCCCTTATAGAATACCATTGCTTTTACTTTCGGCCACCATCGGCAATGCCGGTCACATTGCGGACTGGCTGTCGTCAATCCGCAAAAAAAAATGTATTGTTGTCGAAGAAACAAAACGGCCGGTACCGCTTTATCCTCTTTTTTTTCATCCATCCGGGACGCTCCTGCCGTTTGCTTCCCCGGGTAGTCCTCCCAAAAAAATGAGACTCCACAAAAAGGTCGCTGCTTATGCAAGCAGCAAACGCCCCCTCTTCCTGGCACCGCCCCGCAAACTTCCCCCTTTTGGTGATATCATGCGTGTTTTAAAAAAATATCGCCTGCTGCCGGCCATATTTTTTCTTAAATCCCGGGCTGATTGTGACCACGCCCTCGATCTCTGTCACGACGACCTGATACACGACCGGAATCGGAAAGAAAAACTCAGCCGCAGAGTTGACACGCTTGTGTCTCAAAGCCCTCATATTGCCGGACACCGCCAGTTGTGGCACCTTGAGCACCTGGGTGTGGGAGCTCATCACAGCGGGCAGCTCCCGGCATGGAAGCTGGTTTTGGAAACCCTGATGACGGAAGGGCTGTTAGAAGCGGTCTTTGCGACATCTACAGTTGCCGCTGGGGTTAACTTTCCGGCCCGAACGATTGTTTTTCTCAATTCAGACCGGTTCAACGGCCAAGAATTTGTTGCGCTAACTCCAACTGAATTTCATCAGATGACCGGCCGCGCCGGGCGTCGTGGGATGGACCATATCGGATTTGCCTTAGCGATCCCCGGCAAGTTCATGAATATTCGGTTAATCGCCAGGACACTCTCTTTGCCGCCCTCTGATGTTATCAGCCGGATCAAGATCAACTTTTCCATGGTGCTTAATCTGCTGCTTTCCCACACCCCCGAACAAATCGAAGATCTTCTGTATAAGTCCTTTGCCACCTATACGATTATGAAAGGACAACCGCGGGAAAGCCTCAAAATCGATCACAAATACTTGTGGCGAGATTTTTTGAAACATCTCGACTTTCTGAAAGAAACAGGCTATGTTACCAAGAGTGGCGCACTGACCAATGACGGTATATGGGCATCACGACTGAGAGTCGATCAACCCCTCATGATCGCAGAAGGTTTCAGGTTAGGAATTTTCCCGGATACAGATCCGGTAATGCTTGCCGCCATCATTGCATCATTCGTGTATGAGCGGGAGTCGAATGATAAAATTGAGCGGACATATGTACCTAACAAGCTGACAAAAACCTTTTCAGCGGTTACAAAACGACTGCGGTCATTTGCGGACTGCATGTCCAAGCAAGGTTTCAGCGCCAGACCTATGCTTTTAAACCCGGCAGCTATTATGTTTGCCTGGGCAACCGGTCGGCCCTGGAAAGAGGTTGCATCTATAGCCGCAATCGCAGAAGGTGACCTTGCCATGTTAATCCTCCGTACCGCCGACAACTTGAGACACATCAGTACCCTTGGACAGGTTTTCCCTGAAGCTGCCGCAGCAGCCGCAACCGCAATCGAACTTATCATGCGGAACCCGGTGACAATGGATTACGACACATAAACAGAAGGCAGAGAACCGAAAACAGTTATCAGTGAATAGTAAACAGTGATCAGTAACGAGAAACGCGTAAATAGAACCCCGCAACTCGTATTGGAGAGGGACTATGCCTCTATACGACTTTTCTGAATTTTTAAAGTTGTCTTCGGCTTTAAATTACAATCTGAGTGCTACGTCTTTGAACCGTTATAATGTCCTAATGTTCATTATTGACGGCAAACACTTCCATTCCAATGACACTGAGGACCGCGAAAGCAAACGCATATTGATGGAAACCCTTAGCTATCTCTTCAACGCTT
>JAQYVG010000153.1 GCA_030145595.1 Desulfobacterales bacterium
GACCAGGGCCGTGACTACCATAATTGTGTAAAACAGATTTTTCTTTTTCATTTTTTTTCTCCTTTTTTTAAAATTTAGGGTTGATTTAGGTTGGTCCAGCGCCTGCCGAAACGAAAAGGCAGATTTCTGAACCATCCCGCCCTATTTTTCATCCAGGTTCTCCACTGACAGCAGCGGCAAGCGCATTTCGTAGAGCGTGTTGAGCACACCGGACAAGGCCGCTTGATCCGGCAGGTGACCGACCAGGATCGACACTGCCGGTTCGTCCGCCGCCTCAGGGGTGATGGCCATATTGCCCAAGCGGTCAAACCAGCTTTCATCCAGCTTCCCCTGCACGCGAATCCGGTAGGTCGTCGGTGTTTCTAATTTGATTCCTTTCCATGTTTGTGACGGGGGCATGATTTCAGTCCTCTCTTTTTAAGATCGTTCTTTGTGAAGAATAGAAAATAACTTATTGTCAATCTAATGTGTTGCTTAGGGAAGAAAAAGAGCCGAAAAGTCCTAAAAAGGGTATTAAAAAAGTCCTATTTTGGGGAATTACTCACTATGGTTAGAGATTGGGAAACACTGAGATGGGATGGTAGCGTGGTTAGATCGTTGGGTTACTAATCCATCATTGTCGGAAATGGGAACTAATTAACTCGATGACTTCAGATTCACGTTTGGCGGTAAGTCGATCGCCTTCTCCTTTATTGATCCATTCAGTGATCAGTGCGCTCATATAGTACCTTGCCGTTATTCAGGATGTCTTTGAGAAAAAAATCTCCCTCTGCCAGCCTGTATTTTATATCAGAAGGTCTTCGAACAATTAAGTCTAAAGGAAAATCTCTGCTAATTTCTCTGCGAATATTAAACGCCTGAAGTTGGGGACGGTCTTCAAAATCCATTATCACCAGCAAATCCACATCACTGTCCGGTGATTCCTGGCTAGTTGCATGCGAACCAAACAGTATGACACGGTGTGGATCAAATTTGTGAACAACTTCGTTTACAAACTTTTCGATTTTAGTATAGGTAATCTTTTCCATTGAATTTACAAACGATATCTTTTGTTTTCAGAGCAGATTAAATTATGACAATCTATTTTAATTTTAGATAAATACTACCATATATCGATTTTGACAGCAAGTAGGATTAAGATTCAGTAAGTAAGACTGCGCCTGGTGCCGACAGGTAAGACTATAGGTCATCTTTCGGTTCTTATTATCGCCGGCTATATTTTTGGTTTCATCTTCATTGCTCCTGGTCTCCATGTCTTCCAGTTCTCATTATTCTCCGTCATATAATCCCCAAAGTGTTCGCTTTCTCAACTGCCTGGCGGCGCGTGCCGACATTTAGCTTCTGGTAGATGTTGTAGAGGTGTGCTTTGACGGTTTTAGGAGATAGAAATAGTTTTTCAGCTATTTCTTTGTTGCTCAACCGTTGTGCCAGGAGTGCCAGGACATCTAATTCACGGTTCGTCAGGGAATCATCCAAAAGAGGACGGCTTGTTGACAATGTCATTTCTATTTGATCATTGGAAGCTGTTCTTATCGCATCTGCCCGGTCTTTCCTGAAGGCGGCAAGGAGCTTCCCGACATATTTCACAGCGATGTTTTGTTTTCCCAAACGGTTCAAAAGATCCGCCATTTTCGGTCCCAGATCCAGAAAAGGCCGCATGAATCCGCCCGGCTCTGCCAAGGTAATCGCGCGTTGGAGCATCGACAGCGCCGCCGATTCCTCACCCCGCGCATCATGGAGCAGAGCCTGTAAGAGCAGCACATCAATTAGGAAGCGCCTGCTGTGGATGGATGCATAGAAATCTTGTAATCGGGGTAACAGGTCGGCGGCTTGCTGTAGGCTTTCCGCGGTGTTCTGAGCCAAGAGCACTTTGCCCAATAGCGGTTGTGGCAAATAGAATCGATGAGTCGCACGGAATGGCTCAGGGTCGAACTCACTCGCCCAGCGGCTGGCTTTAGCGATGTTTCCCTGCCGAAGGGCCAGTTCCGCTTGAAATGCATGGCCCATTTGCAGCACGGATGGGTTGTTCGTTTCCAAAGAGTAACTGACAACCATTTCGGCCACATTGGTGGCTTCGGCCGGTCGCCCCTGGGCTTGGTACGTCAGGGCCAGGGCAAAGGCACTATGGGCAAAATTAAATATGCTTACTTTATTGGCGGCCATAACGATTGCAGCTAATTCTTTCTCCGCCAAGGCTAGTTCGTTGCGACAATAATGGCTGATGCCTACAAAATATCTTGCAATACCATTGACTTCGGGCAACTCAAACTCATGTCCGAGATTCAGCATCTGTTGGCCTATTTGTTTTAAAGCGGTCAGGTCGGCCTCCAGCCAGTATATAAAACCAAAGGTCATCAGCAAGCGGCCATGGTAGGTGGTATTGAGGAACTTTTTCTCGTTGATAGCTTCGAACACCGCAGAATACGCTCTATTGAGACTCCCTGATGCCTGATACGACAGCCCCAGCAGCATTACGGCCATGCCTCGCTGACTGGTTCGATGACGAGGAACTCTTTGTATAGCCTGCTGCGCTTGGTCCAGGACTTTTAGAGCATCAAATGGTATCCCCAGATAGTATTGGATACCACGCAAAATGTTGAATTCGCCCTTTAGTTCATTAGTTGTCGTTGATTCCGGATCCAATGCGGCCAGCAGGGGCTCAACCCGATCCAGCCTTTTTATCATTTCTGCCACCTGCATCTGATGCCATTGCAGCCAGGCATCCAATAAGATCAGCTCGGGGACGCTCTCAAGGGTATCGTAAGGAAGCAGATTCATGATGCGTCGCAGTTGGTGCCAGCGCTCCTTGTTCATGAGGTCGTGGCGGTGTTGCGCCACGAGTTGCCCCGCACCTCCCACGTCGCCGCCTTCAAGTGTATGATAAAGCGCTTCCTCGACGAGTCCGTTTCCAGCGAACCAGGCGCCGGCTCTCCTGTGGAGATCGGCGATGTCATCCGGGCTGAACTTGCGCTTTAAACGATCCTGCAAGAGCTGCTGAAACAAGCGGTGATAACGAAACCACCGGCCCGAATCGTCCAAGGGGACCACAAACAGGTCGGACTCTCCCAGCCATTTAATAAATTGCCGGCCGCCTATTTTACACTTCCACGACCGGGTGCCCTGAACACACATGGCATCGCACAGCGGAGCACAGAAGCGATTCAAGATGGCTGTGGCAAGCAGGTATTCCCGGGTGTCCTCCGGTTGGTTTGAGAGGACCTCGGTAAGCAGATAGTCCGTCACGTAACGACTCTCCTCCGGCAAATTGGCCATAACGCGGTCCAGGTCCGACCGTTGACGCAGGGAAAGAGCTGCCAGGCGCAGGCCGGTAACCCAGCCTTCGGTCTTTTCTTCCAATACGGACGCTGTAGCGCCTTCGACCGGTATATCCAGCGCTGCCTGGAGGAATTCAGCGGTTTCCTCCGCTGAAAAGCGCAGATCCTGGATGCGGATCTCGGTCATCCGGCTGCGGGCGCGGTGTGTGGTGAGCGGCATCGATGGATCGCGCCTGGTAACCAGGACCAGATGCATGGGGCCGGGAGGATGTTTCAGCAGTTCGATGAGCAGATCCTGCACCGCTTTATCATGAATAACGTGATAATCATCCAGCACCAGGATGAAGTTCTTTTCAATCCGGTCCAGTTCATTGATCAAGCTAAAGGCCAAGACTGGCAGCGACGGCAGCTCGGGGGCATTCAACATAGCCTTGGTTTCCCGGGCAACATCAGGGAAAATACTCTGAACCGCCGCCAGAAAATAGGCCAGGAACATTCTCAAGTCATTGTCATTTTCATCCAGGGATATCCAGGCGCTGGGGAGATCGCACGACTCCAGCCAACAGCTTATAAGGGTAGTCTTACCGTAACCGGCTGGAGCTGAAACCAGGGTAAGCGGCCTCTCAAGATTTTTTTCAAGCCGTCCCAGCAGCCGCTCGCGGTGTAAGTGATCCCTGGCAATCGCAGGCCGGTGAAGCTTAGTGCGTATGAGGGGCAGGGTATCTTTTTCTGTCATTTCCAGCCTTTTAAATACTTCGGATATACACTATTGGAAACTTATGCCAGTACTCTCTGGCCTTTTAACGATTCGTGGATGGCACTGACTAAATACCAGAGGTGCATCAGGCTGTCAAATACCAGGACAACATAACCCATAGCAACCTATTGTTATCTTATCTCCTTTTATATCTCGCTGAATATCTGCCGACAGGCGGGTTAGTAAGGGCAGGCTTCAACCGCTCAATTCGTTGACAACTCAATACCGATACCGGCTTTATCTCGTACAGCTTGCAATATCTATTTTAACACGAAATTGTGACACTATTAATGGCTTATCTATAAAAAACTACTCTCTGTCTATTTCTTGCGCATTTCTTATGTTGACTTTATAAAATCTCGTGCTATTATTAAACCATGATTAAAAGAAAGTTGTTTTCAGAGTTGGTTGATCATCTTCCGCAGAAGGAGATGAGTCTTATCATCGGACCCCGGCAGGCCGGTAAAACGACCCTGATGGAGATGTTGCAGAAGCATCTGGACAATCGCGGTGAGCGGACACTGTTTTTAAATCTCGACATTGAGTGGGACAGACCTCATTTTGAGTCTCAGGCAGCCCTCATTAAAAAAATAGAACTGGAATTGGGTCACCGGCAAGGTTATATTTTCATTGATGAGATTCAGCGTAAAGATGACGCAGGCCTGTTTTTGAAGGGCCTTTTTGATCTTAAATTGCCCTATAAATTTATCCTTTCAGGTTCCGGCAGCCTGGAGTTGAAACAAAAGATACATGAATCGCTTGTTGGCCGCAAACGACTGTTTGAATTATCCACCATAACCTTCGAGGAATTTATCAACCATAGGACAGATTATCGGTATGAAGAAGACCTAGCCGACTTTCTGGCAATAGAAAAAGACAGGGCGCAGCAGTTACTGGTCGAATATATGAAATTCGGCGGATACCCCAGAATCGTCATGGCGGCTGAACAAGGTGAAAAACTTCGTCTCATCGATGAAATTTACCGCAGCGTCTTGGAAAAAGATATTGCTTATCTTTTAAAATTGGACAAGCCTGATGTCTTTAGCGCTCTGATTAAAGTTCTTGCCGGCCAGGTCGGGCAGTTGATGAACTACTCTGAACTTGCATCAACATTGAATGTCTCGTTTGCAACTGTTAAAAAATATTTATGGTACGCTCAAAAGATATTTATAGTAGAACTCATTGCGCCTTATGCGCGCAACGTAAGAAAAGAAATCAGCAAGTCACCTGTTCCCTATTTTTGGGATTTGGGTTTTAGAAACTATTCCTTGGGGCTTTTCGGACACCTTGAAAGCCCGACTGAAGGGGGATTCGTTTTTGAGAATCTCATTTTTTTACTATTAAGACAAAAACTTAGGTTCAAGGCAGCTAAGCTGAATTTCTGGCGGACAAAGGATAAGGCGGAGGTGGATTTCGTGATTGAAGCCGGCAAAAGTCTAATTCCGGTAGAGGTCAAATACAAGCGTCTTAGTCAGGATAAAGTACCGGTATCTTTACGCCGCTTCATTGATAAATACAACCCGGAGCAGGCCTATGTCATTAATCTCAATCTCAACAAAACACTTAATATAAGCGGAACAACGCTTTCTTTTCTGCCGGTTCATGAACTGCTCCGTCAAACCGCTGTTCTATAATCATTATATTATATCACTCTTGTCCAAAACAGGCGATTGATATCAATTCAATCAATCGAACATACTGTGAATATAATGCTATTTGAAGAACCCTGCAGCCCCGCTGAGCAGGATCCTCCAGAGGCGGATAAATTTCCGCTACGCTCCAACCCCGATGAATCGGGATCTCCACTTCGTTCCGACAAGCTGGCTGCGGGGAATGCGCTCGCTGTGCAGTTCAAATAGAGGGCCTGGAGTGATAGAGTAATGGAGTGTCGGTACGCGGAGCTTTATTTGAACCTGCGGAGAACACCGCTCATCGGCAAAATAGCCATTTATGAATGGAAACTAATGAAATGCGGGTTAAGCTCTTTCTCCCATGTTCCCATAGCGGTGGTAATCGTTGCAGATGCTTTGTTCCTTAAAATACTGCAAAAGCTCGATGCGGCCTTCCATCATTACCGGTGTTCGCGAGATATAGAAGCCGGTCTTGGCCGCAGCCTGGAAGACCTCATCAGGCACCCGGTCGGGCGCTGCATAGCGGATACGCTGGGATTCGGGTATGATCGCAATAAGGTCTTGGTCGGAATGTTCCGTTACAGCAGCCTCATTTAGAAAACGCCGGCCCGTTTTGCCCGCCATAAATTCGGTCACCTTGTTGTTCAATCCTTTAGTAATACTGATCAACAGTTCGCATCCTGAAATCTGTACGGCGGCCACTCTGGCCAGAACATCGAAAAGGCTGTCATCAGGATGGATACGGACCACAACCCTGCCGACGGGCAAATAACGGATTATGTTGTCCTGCCCCCGCAGGTGGAAGTAATCTTTTTCTTGAGAAAATTCCTGCTCCCAATGGTAAAGGTAACTTTTTACGGCCCGGATGGTTTTGATCAGGTCGGTTTTAAATTCGGTCAGCCGGCCCCAATTCAGCTTTTGCTTCCATTCATTGGAAAGCCGCAGCAGTCTATGATCGTTTTGAATTACGCCGGCCAAAGGAAAATCTACATCTTCAAAATTCATAAACTGGGATACATAGTTGGGGCCGCCGGCCTTGATCCCGGCGCCCAGGGCTGATTTGCCCATGCCGCCGAAGGGCTGGCGCAACACAATGGCGCCGGTAGTGCCCCGGTTGATATATAGATTGCCGGCCATGATACGCTCCTGCCAGTATTGCTGTTCCCGGCTGTCCAGGCTCTCGAGCCCCGCCGTCAAGCCATAGCCGGTCTGATTTACCATCTCAATGGCTTCATCCAGATTTTCAGCACGCATCACTCCTAAAAGCGGGCCGAAAAATTCGGTGGTATGGGTGTAGCTGCCCGGCTGTACCCCCCATTTGATGCCCGGGGTCCACATACAGGAGTTGTTGCCGATATTCTCAGGTTTCAAGGCCCAGGATTCTCCGGGCTCGAGTTCTGTCAGGGCTCTTTTCAGATCACCTGCCGGAGGATGGATCAACGGGCCCATTTTGTTTTCAAAGTTCCAGGCCGATCCCGGCAGATAGTTGCGAGCGGCATCGATAAGCTGCTTGCGAAAATCCGGATCTTGGTACACTTCCTTTACCAGGATCAACAACGACGTTGCGCTGCACTTTTGGCCGCAATGTCCAAAGGCCGAGTGGAGCACATTTTTAATAGCCTGGCCCCTGTCTGACATGGCGGTAACAATGGTGGCGTTTTTGCCGCCGGTTTCTGCGGCCAGGTATAGCCCGGGCCTCTGTTTCAAAATAGTCATACCGGTAGCGGTGCCGCCGGTCAGGATAATGAAATCAACATCAGGATGGTTGGCAAGTTTTGCTCCTGTTGTCGAACCTGAACAGGGGAGAAACTGCAACACATTTTTGGAAATGCCGGCATTCCAAAAGCATTGACATAACCTCCAGGCAGAAAGGACCGCGGCTGAGGCCGGTTTATAAATGACTGTGTTGCCGGCGGCCAGAGAAGCCGTAATTCCGCCGCCGGGGATGGCGACGGGAAAATTCCACGGGGAAATAACCAGGCCGACGCCTTTACCGCTGCATTTTACATTAGCAAAATCCGTAAGCGCTTTGGCAGAAAAGGGATAATATTCCGCAAAGTCGACGGCTTCAGAGACTTCCACATCGGCTTCAGTGAAAATCTTGCCGGTATTGGCGGCGACAGCTCCGATGAGATCTCCCCTGGCTTTGCGAATTTGACCGGCAACCTTGGAAAGGATTTTGTGACGTGCTTGCATGCTTTTGCGCCGCCAGCCGTCCGGATCGGTTCCGGCAGCAGCCAGTGCCTGGTCCACATCTTCAGCAACGGCCTCGATATAGGTGGCTGCACAGACTTTTTCAGGAAGCTGAGAATGATCCCAACACTTTTTTTTAGGCCGGCCTGTGTAAATCTCTTGGCCGGCAACAACCAGAGGAATGTGTAAAGGCGTATCCGTGGGTGACTTTTTCCATTTGTCCCGTACGGTTTCTGCCCACTTACGGTTGGCGGCCAGGGACCAGTCCGTGTCCGGCTCGTTGTCAAATTCGTTTTCATAAAAGGTTCCCATTTTATCAGAGAACTTTTCCTTGGTCCGGTCCTGTATCCGATTAGGAGTTTTAGAAGGATTATTGCGGTGATGGTAAGACGCGAC
>JAQYVG010000154.1 GCA_030145595.1 Desulfobacterales bacterium
AGGTCGAACGATTGTGATTTATTTGTAATTTGATGCTTGTTATTTGGAATTTCCACTTCCTAAAAACTATTTTCGGTTATGGTGATTTGCTTGATATTTGATATTTGTTATTTGGAATTTAACTAACTACCATACCAGCGACTTATGTATCCACCCCTTATCGCCGTCGGAATGCTCGATGCGAATCCAGTTACCCTTTCGTTTGAGAATTTTAAACGGTATTCCTTTATCAACCGTAAACAGTATTTTATAGCCGGTGCCGGGTCCGGAACGAATATTGCACTTATTGATCTTGGTAATAACTGCTGGTATTTTCTTGATTAGAGATCTGTGTATCCACCCTTTGTCGCCTTCAAAATCACTAAAATGATACCAGGAACCGGATTTTTTAAGGATATTCAAGGGGTGGTATTTGCCGATTTTCCATAAAGTATCGTACTTTGTCCCGGGTCCGCCGCGAATATTGGCCACATCGACGGCAACCGTCAAGCGTTTAGCCATAGCAGTGCTGCTGCATATGAAAATCAGTAAGATAATTATTATATATGAATAAGGTTTCATGATTGAGCTGTCATTAGTCACTGGTCATTTGTCATTTGTCATTTGTCACTGGTCATTTGTCATTTGTCATTAGTCATTTGTCATTGGTTGTTGGTAACGTTTTGCTAATCACTACTCACTGCTTAATGGTCACTAGAGCACTACGTTCGAGGAGTGTCTGGAGGCATTTTCTTGCAAATGACCAGTTACCAATGACTAAAGACGAATTCTACCATAATGCAAACCTGCGCCTGCGACTGTCCAGGCGTTCAATGCCCTCTCCGATGGCCGCCTCCAAAGCCGTTTCAAAATCATTTTGCGAAAGGTGATGCGAGAATTCCTTTATTTCAGCGGCCCGCCCACAAGGCCGATACTGGGGCATTATATTGACGTAAGTGTTGGTTGAAATTTCTTGGGCAATAAATCTCATAAGCGGGCGTGTCCCCGCAAGTCCTTGCGGCAAAACCAGATGTCGGAGCAAAATTCCCCGTTGGGCAATACCGGCTTCATCGGTCACAAGATCACCTACCTGCCGGTGCATCTCTTTAAGCGTCTGCTGTGCGATTTGCGGGTAATCTTCTGCGTTGCAAGCATTTTTTGCAACTTCAGGGTCCCAGAATTTAAAATCCGGCATATATATATCAACCACACCTTCAAGCAGTTTGAGAGTGTCAATGCTGTCATAGCCACCCGAATTGTAAACCAGGGGCACTGCAAGTCCGGCGTCGACGGCGATTTGAACGGCTGAAAGAATCTGGGGTACCACATGGGACGGGGTAACAAAATTAATGTTGTGGCATCCTGAATTTTGCAGATGAATCATTATGCCGGCCAGCTGTTCGTCGGAAACCTCTTGGCCGTGACCCAGGTGGCTGATATCGTAATTCTGGCAGAAAATACATAGAAGATTGCAGTGTGTAAAAAAAATAGTACCGGAGCCATTCCTGCCAACCAGAGGGGCCTCTTCTCCAAAGTGCGGATTGTAACTGGAAACATATGCCTGCAGGCCGGTTTTGCAGACACCGGTCTCGCCGGAAAGCCGGTCAACTTTACATCTTCTGGGGCACAGGACGCAGGCACCTAACATTTTATCAGCTTTTTTGATTTTTTCTTTCAGCAGCCCCTTTTGAGACGTTTCGATATATGCAGGTTCAAAAGATGACATGGTAAGGCTCTATACACTAACTATGATTGCAGATTTTAAGTTAAATTTACGTATGACACTTTGGTCACAGCAACACGCAGATGCTGGATTCCGGTTACTGGATACTTGATAAAAAATTTGTTTTATTCATGAAATACGGGTTAAAGGGTGTGGCCGGGCAGATCCCAGGTTGTACAAGAACCGCCGGAACACGTCTTGGTCTGGGTGCTTACCCCCTGGCCTTTTCCGGAACCGTTACCCACACTGTAGTTTGTGGTGCTCATAATTCGTTCAAGTTCCTGTGAACTGCATTCAGGACATTTAAGATCGACTTCTTCTTTTGAGTTCATTAAGAGCAACTCTATGTATTGCTCACATTTTAAGCATTTGAATTCGTATATCGGCATAGTAATACTCCTATAAAATTGACATGTTAAATCAAATCAATATTTTGTTTATGGTCATTTAGGATGAAACATATCTATATAACAGCCAATGTATATTAAAACAAGGATTAGTTACAGCGAAAATCTCTACCTAAAAACTGCATAAACTGTTCTGTTAATTTGAACGAAGCCCCCTGACGACGAAATTACAATTTTGCCCACGAAACATTTCATCTAATAACATGGGATAGCTTCCCGCCAAGTTTAATAAAAAAGAAGCCGGATCTATGGGATATGCTGGAAAAAATCGTAAATGTGTTTGCATCATGCATTTTACTGCCCAGCGATGTTGTTACAGTTGAAGTTGAAAAGAATATAGACAAAGACAGTATCGCCTACATCGATTTGATCGGAATGGCTATAAAGACCGCAAAGGTTATGATGCTGAAGTGCGTGTTGCTTGATGCCAACATTATCATTGAATCTCAATTCTGTTCAAGTGACGGCCCTGCAATCCAGGCACTTGCCATGATCGGACATTCAAATGCCGGCATTTCCATGGAGACATTATTAAAAAAACTGGATATTCAGACTACTACTCGCATTCTGCATTGAAATGAGGATTGTTTAAACAAAACACTATGGCAAGCTGTACGACTGTGATATTTTAATGTGGTATCCCAACCAATACCGATACCGAGATACGGAAATGGATATCTGAAAAACAATCTTGGCTTGATATTTACAGTTGGAATTTGATATCTATTAATTTGAAACAATTCCGATCATGGCAAGATAACACCACATTTGCCTTCATATTTTTAGTCAAATTCAAGGTTCATGCATGAATTGTTGATTCCAACTATTTTTCATTATAATAAACGCAATTACGGCAAAGATGATTCTGTGGTTGAGGTATAATATTTAACCGCTCTAACCGCCAGTCGCAGGCGACAGTGCTGTCGCCGCAATGAAACGAATGGGCCTCTTGCGAAAGTTGTTGAAGGTCTACTTAGATTCGGTTTCTAATAAGAGTTTCGCCATTTGATCAAAGTAAAGGAGGTTATAATGACAGCTCCGGCCAACCATCTTCATGATAGGCTTTGCGCACTGGCTCAGAACCTTTGGTGGACGTGGCATCCAGAGGTTATTCGGCTCTTCACCGACTTGGATCCACATCTTTGGCGACAGTTGAGCCACAACCCGAGTGCTTTCCTGGCTCAGATCACACCGGAGCAAGTCGAGGAACGAGCGGTTGAACTGGTGCTCCACAGCCGGATCAATTACGCCTTCCGGCGGCTGAATGAGTATATGGAGAAGCGTAAGACATGGGGGGCTGTGCATTGCAGCAATTTGCACAACCGGCAGGTCGTCTATTTTTCCGCCGAGTTTGGCTTACATGAATCGATACCGATCTACTCCGGCGGTTTAGGCATTTTGGCGGGAGATCATTTGAAAAGCGCCTCTGATTTGGGAATTCCCTTAATCGGGATCGGGCTTTTTTACCACCAAGGTTATTTCAGCCAAAGATTGAACAAGGACGGTTGGCAGGAAGAAGATTACAGTGATCTCGATATTAACACATTGCCCTTGCAAACCGTTGCGGAGCCAAACGGGCAGCCGTTAGTCGTAAGAGTTGATACCCGGAGCGGCTTCCTCCTGGCGCGGGTTTGGCAACTGCAGGTCGGACGGGTTCGTCTGCTGCTTCTAGATTCCAACGTAGAGGGAAATTCAGCCGGAGATCGCGAATTGACTTCACGACTTTACGGCGGGGACGATAAGTTTCGTATTCGACAAGAACTGCTACTGGGGATCGGTGGCGCCCGCATTCTGCAAGCGCTGAACACTTTTCCGGGGGTGTTGCATTTAAATGAGGGACACAGCGCCTTTGCCATCCTCGAAGAGATTCGTCGGGTTATGGAATACGACCAGATACCATTTGACGTTGCTCGCCGACGCGTATCGCTGTATACAGTGTTTACAACACATACCCCGGTTCCCGCCGGCCACGATCGATTCTCGCCGGAATTGATTGAAGAGAATCTCGGCATATTCCGTGAAAAATTGGGACTTTCTCACGATGAATTTATGGCCTTAGGGCGCGTCAACCCAGGAGACTCGTCAGAATCTTTTTGCATGACGGTGTTGGCTTTGAAAAACTCACGCCGTGCAAACGGAGTTTCGGCGATACACGCGGATGTCAGTCGCCGGATGTGGCATCCACTTTGGCCTGAGCGGCCTGAAATAGAAGTCCCCATCGGCCACATTACCAACGGAGTTCATGTATTGTCATGGCTGGCGCCTCAAATGCACAAGCTTTTAGAAACGCGTCTATCGCCAGATTGGCCAACCCGGATGGTGCATCCAGATGTCTGGGAAAATGTAGCTAAAATTGATGACGGAGAGTTGTGGGAGACACACCAGACTCTCAAGATGCGTCTCATTCAGTTTGTCCGCCGCCGATTGCTTCTGCAAGCGAAACGTTTGGGCCATCCGAAGATAGTTCAAAAGATCGAGCAAATTCTTGATCCGGATGTTCTCACGATTGGTTGCGCACGCAGGTTTGCAACTTACAAAAGAGGAGATCTGATTTTGGCCCAGTTCGAGCGTCTGGAGAAACTGATTGGATCTGCTCGCCAACCGATACAGATAATTTTTGCCGGCAAGGCCCACCCCCGGGACGACGAGGGCAAGCGGATTTTACAACGGATCGCACAATTAAGCTATAATCCCGAATATATGAGACGAATCGTTTTCATCGAGGACTACGATTACAACGTGACCCGTCATTTAGTGCAAGGTGTGGATGTGTGGCTGAACAATCCCAGGCGGCCGCTCGAAGCTTGCGGCACAAGCGGTCAGAAAGCAATTCTCAACGGGTGTCTGAACCTTTCGGTACTGGATGGTTGGTGGAATGAAGCATACGACGGCAAGAATGGTTTCGCCATCGGCGACGGCGGTATACATAGCGACCCGAACATACAATATCAGCGGGACGCCGAGTATCTCTATAAAACGCTCGAAAAAGAAGTGATTCCATCCTATTACGACCGGGATACAAGCGGAATTCCATATCGCTGGGTTCAGAGGATGAAGAGAGCTATGCAAAGTCTCGGTTGGCGCTTCAACGCAGATCGAATGGTTAAGGATTATGCAAAGCGGTTTTATCTGCCGGCAGCAAGCGCTACCTCAGCTGAAATAAGGTAGCATTCGTGCACAGTTTCAGGTGAAAAATATAGTTCAGTCAGCAGCATTGTCGAAAGGATGAAAGATCGGATAGGCACAGACAGAAAGGTTAAAGAGCGTATTAATGAACTTTGCGCCCTAATAAAGAGTCAAGGCTTGATCCCTTAAATTTGTGGTCAGACTTCCGGCAGTCCTAATTATTGTCTGTAAAAAATAACATGAACCATTCAGAATTGAAAAGAGAAATCGGCTTTTTCACCTCGACAACCCTGGTGGTGGCCAACATGGTGGGTACGGGCATTTTTACCACCTCGGGTTTCGTAATGAAAGAGCTGGGCAGCCCTTCGGCCATGCTCTTTTGCTGGCTGGCCGGTGGCATATTCGCCCTGTGCGGCGCGCTATGCTATGGCGAACTGGGCAGTCGTTTTCCCAGCGCCGGCGGCGAATATGTGTATCTTAAAGAGACGTTCGGAGAATGGATGGGGTTTCTGTCCGGCTGGATTTCGATGGTTGTCGGGTTTTCAGCTCCTATTGCTGCGGCCGCTTTTGCCTTCGCCATCTATTCCTTCCAGGCGCTTTCGATTTCACCCGGCCCTCTTCTGACCATCCCTCTGATGGGCATCAATATTATTACGGTATCATCTCAAAGTTTTGTGGCCGTCGGCGTGGTCATACTTTTTTCCATAGTTCATTGTCACAGCCTTAACACTGGAAGTTGGGTTCAAAATCTACTGACCCTTTGCAAGGTCGGGTTCGTCGTTTTTTTTATTACGGCCAGTTTTCTTTCAGAGAATGGATCGACCGCTCATTTTCTGAAAGAGACAAAAACAATCACCGGGGTTGGGGAAAGATTTGCTGTCTCCCTGATATTTATTTCATTTGCTTACAGCGGTTGGAACGCTTCTGCCTATATGGGCGGTGAGATTAAAACACCGGGTCGCAACATCCCCCTTTCTCTTACAACCGGCGTCTTCTTTGTAACGGGCATCTATCTGCTGATGAATATCGTTTACATTTACGCCCTGACTCCCGAACAGATGAGTGGTGCCATTGACGTGGGTGCACGGGCCGCTGTTTCACTTTTTGGTGAAAACCTTAGCAGGGCAATAAATGGCGCCATCGCTTTGGGGTTGCTGTCGGTTCTGAGTGCCATGATCATGACCGGCCCAAGAGTTTATTACGCCATGTCAAAGGATGGAATCTTTTTTGAGCTCTTCGCCAGAGTCAGCCGATCCCGACGGACACCGGTTCACTCCATTTTTCTGCAGGCCGCCATCGCCGTTCTGCTGATCGTTACCGCGTCCTATGAAGAGCTTCTTATCTATATAGGTTTTACTCTTTCACTGTTTGCTACGCTCACAGTGGCGGGACTGGTGCGCCTCAGACTCCGGGAAGGACCGAACGCAAACGGCTACCGCACCCTCGGATATCCGGTAACACCTCTGATTTTCATCACCGGAAACCTATGGATAATCTGGTTTTCCGTTAAAAGCAGGCCTGCACCGGCTATCTGCGGATTCGCCACCATTGGACTGGGGATCTGTGTTTATCTTTATTTCAAGCGGCGCCAGTCGATCCTGTCGTCCGGAAACAAAAGGCAAAAAGAAAAAGTGATTGGTCCGCAGGACCCACCCAATGGGAAAATGACACTGGCGCCCGGGGAAGGGGCAGATCAAAATAAATAACTAAATCAGGGGGAGGTCAATGACATCAAAAATCGACAACGCTTCAAAAAACACACAGAACTCTAAGCCTCTTATCAGAAACGCCTGGCTACTGGCGTTGTTACTCCTGATTTTAGCCCTGGAAGTCGTTCGATCCGTGAATGATGTGAAACGGATATATGAAGAGGCCCCTATACAAAATATAGTTCCACAAGAACTTCTTGCCCCCCGCCTTTTGGATGATCGCGAGAAGATGGCAAGATATATAGAGAAATTCCCCCGAGATCAATACAAAATTACGAACGTGCCCGGCCTGGGAAAGTTTTTTCTGGACAGTCCAAAGGATTTTATCAAGGACATCTTACGAAAGGGAATAATATGGGAACCGGACATTGTGCGGAAGTTGGTCAAACTTGTGCAGCCCGGATCAACCGTTATTGATGCAGGGGCATATATCGGCACGCACACCATTCCGATGGCGAAGGTCGTCGGTGCCAGTGGTCGTGTATATGCCTTCGAGCCTCAGAAGAAAATATTCAGGGAGCTGTACCACAATCTGAAGCTGAATAACCTGGAGAATGCTGTACCGCTCCGCTACGCGCTCGGAGACAAACCCAGCATCGTTGAGATGGATCCTACAGGTAAAGAAAACGAAGGCGGCACTAGGGTAGGGTCTGGTGGAGACAAGGCTGAGCTGCGAACCATAGACAGTTTCAGCTTCCGGAATGTATCGGTCATCAAGATCGACGTGGAGGGCTTTGAAGACGCAGTCATTGATGGCGCAAAGAAGACGATATTGACTCAGAAACCCTTCATAATTGTCGAAATCCAAGGGGGCGTTGACTTCGATTTTGCCATACCCCATTTTCGCAATAAAATCCTAAAAACGATTCAGAAGATACAATCGATGGGGTACCTTGTCTTTCGGATAGCTATGTACGATTACATTTGTGTACCTGTGTAAGTTCTAACCCGGTGCCCCGGCAGGGTCGATCGACTCTGCCTTCCTTTTTTCCACAGATATGCTGACGCGTATTAGAAATGCAAATATGGTTAAACACCAAATTGTACAAGTACCAAGTACAAAGATGTCAAAGGAAATTGCAAGCATTTTAAAAGAAGAAGGTTTCATTGAAAATTTTGAAATTTACAATGAAGATTCTTATGCATACTTATTAATTTCTTTAAAATATAAAGGAAGATTACGTGAACCTGTTATTTGTAAACTTGAACGTATAAGCAGGCCGGTATAGATGCATGCTTCTACTGGTATGACAACAACTGGCATTATATCCGGCAGTGGGACC
>JAQYVG010000155.1 GCA_030145595.1 Desulfobacterales bacterium
GAAGATTTGCCCTTCAGCAAATTATCAAAATTTTAACGTTAAATACTTATCGGCATTTTATAGAAGAATCTTTATTTATATCCTGAAAAACCTGGTTCTCTGACGTGGTCAGAGTCTGATGGCTTTGCCTGAAGAGCTGGTACAATGAATTCTTCATGAGAAATGCGGGTTAGCCGCCGATGGCGCACATCTGTCCTAAAACTTTGCCGGGATGATCGGCCTCCAGATTGTGTTCGGACGGTTTGCGGCGGACGGCCTGAATAAAGATTTCTGCCAACTGGCTGTCAGAACACCCTTTTCTAAGCGCTGCTTTCAGATCTTCCTGACGATCCGATAAGAGGCACAGCCTGAGTTGTCCGCTGGCTGTTAATCTTAAGCGGTTACATGCATTGCAAAAATGCCGGCTGATCGGCCGGATAAATCCGATTTCCCCAAGGGCCGTTTCAAACTTAAACCGTTCGGCCGGGCCGTCAGTTGTATTTTTTTCGACCGGGATCAACTCTCCAAGAATGCTGATGCGCCTTTTTATTTCAGGGGCAAGCAGGTGCCGGCCGGTAGGCATCGGCAAGTTTTCCATGGGCATATATTCGATAAACCGGATGTGAAAAGGGTGCGTGAATGACAGCCGGGCGAAGTCTGTTAATTCATCATCGTTAACTCCCGGCAGGGGGACCACATTAAGTTTGATGGGATCAAAGCCGATTTGCTGCGCCAGTTCTATACCTTCCCAGATCTGATCAAAGCAATCGTAGCCGGCAATTTTTTGAAACTTTTTGGGGTTTAAGGTATCCAGGCTGATATTGATTCTTTTGATGCCGGTGGATTTTATTTTGTAGATGTTGTCTTTTAAAAGGACACCGTTGGTCGTCAGCGACACATCCAAAAGTCCCTCAATTTGAGTCAGCTGTTCCAGAAAATCGTATACTCCTTTTCTAACAAGCGGTTCTCCTCCGGTGATCCGCACTTTGGAAACACCTAAGCTTACGCCGACCCGGACAATTCTTAGAATTTCTTCATAACTTAGTATCTCTTTGTGGGGTATCTTTGGAATGCGATCAGGAGGGACGCAGTACATGCATTTTAGATTGCAGCGGTCGGTAATAGAAATCCGCAGGTAGTTAAGTTTGCGGTTGTAGCTGTCGATTAAACTTGAATTAGGCAACGTTAAGATTTCCTCAAACCTGCGCTTTATTTTTTTTGCAAATATTTTCGCCACTAAGACACCAAGACAGTCACGGGTAAACAGTCATCAGTGAGAAGTGATCAGTAAGGGAAAACTGATTACTGATAACCGATAACTGATTACTGACATTTGTGCCTTGGTGCCTTTGTGGCTATTCTTTCTCTCCGAGGCGTAGGCTCTACGAGCCGGAGGCCGGTTTATCCGGGTTGGTTTTTAGTTTTTGTTAAACTTATGCCGATATTCAGGGATCTCTATGATCGGTGGCCTTTCATGCCCTTCTATTTTAAAAATATCAGACTGGTATTCATCTCTGACAAGATTGTATTGGATCATTTCACGGAAAAGGTCATTTTTTAATTCTATCAATCCGAGTTTTTTTTGGCGATTGATAAACGTCATCATAATCACAAAGGCCATCTTCCCTAAAGCCCTTGTATCCTGGTTTCTGTGAATGCGTTTATCCAGATCGACCTGGGCGATGACATCAAGCCCCCATTTTTCGTAGATATCGAGAATCATGCTGGTCTCAACGCCGTATCCAATTGGAAACGGTATGGCTTCAAATACTTCCCTGGAACCGGCATATTCACCGGACAACGGCTGCAGGATCTGCGTGAGCTCCGGAAAATATAAAGAGAATAGCGGCCGGATGACGAGTTCCGTGACCCGCCCGCCGCCGGTTGGCCGAAATTTATTTTTACCAATGGCAATCGGCCTGTCGTAAAAAGCCTTAACGTATTTAACATTATCATAAAAGAGCAAAGGGGCGATGAGAGCATAGGCAAACCTGTAGTGGATATTTTTGATGTCTGCGTCAAGATATACAATGATATCACCCTCTGTAACGTAAAGGGCCTTCCAGAGGTTTTCACCTTTGCCCTTGAAGTTCTCAAGGTCTGGGAGAATATCTTTTGCTTCATAAACGTCGGCGCCAAATGCTCGGGCAACTTCTCTGGTTTTATCGGTTGAGCCGGAGTCTACAACAACAATCTCATCCAGAATCGGATAGCGGGTCATCAGCTCGGACTTCATGATCAAGATTTCTTTGGCGATGGTTTTTTCCTCATTTAATGTCGGCAGACACAGAGATATTTTAAGATTTTTCTTTCTTTTCTCATCTACCAGCCGATCCAAATCGTTAAACTCGGAATAGTGAAAAGTATTTTTTTCAAGCCAGTCGTTTTTCATCGCACACCCCTTTGTCAATGGCCATCATTACGCCGATGATTTGGGTGATTCCTTTGGAAATGGGTTCAATTTCTACTTTGGCGTTTACTTGGTGATGGTTTTCTCCCCGGGTAACACCGAGGGTAACCGCCGGTATTTTTTTGGCAAGAAAGATCGAAATCTCCGACTCGCTGGGTGCGCTGATCGGTTCAATTTCCAGTTTTTTCATTACCGCCACGGTACTTTTTACCAAAGGGTGGTTGAACTTTAACCTGGCAGCATTGAGGCTGCTGATGGTTTTTAGCTTCAGGTCGACCTCATATTCATGACTGATACCGTCAATGATATCTTTAATGTCGTTGAAAATTGATTTTACCATTCTGTCGGAGTCACTTTGGATTTCAAAACCGAGCATGGCATCATAGGCGATCATGCCATGCTTGAAACCAGCGGAAGTTTTACCAAAGATTACTCTTGATCGTGGTTTTTGAGGCAAGCGCAGCTTCTGGATCTGATTGATAACCTCATTAATGACCAGGATTGCATTCGGTTTGAACTTGTATTCCCATCCGTCGACTGTCGAAATGTTACATTCCAATTCACACCTGATCATGCCGTCAGTGTAATAGTTGAATCGGCCCAGTCCAGAACTCTCTATGCAGACAGCACCTCTAATGGGGGTGTGCCAGGTTTTTAAAAGATGACGAATGCCTCTCAGGTTGCCTTTGCCGATAGACTGGATAACACCTGCCAGGACAATGTCCGATTCGAAACGCAGATTCAATGTTCTGAATATCTCGGGCATTGATACCAGAACACCAACGGCGAGGGAATTGTCCAGGATGCCGGCTCCTGTAATGGAGTTCTCTTTAATGGTATAATAGTGATCAACATCTCTTGCAAAAACAGTATCAAGGTTGGCAACGACAAAAATAGGCGGCTTGGACTCAGAGGTTCCTCGGATGATTCCGATGGGATTCCGATAGCCGTCTGTGGAACATTCATCGACCTGAAATTCGGCCAGTCTTTCCATCATAACCTGAGTCCGTCTTTTTTCCTTAAATGTAGGCGAAGGTATCTGTCCGATCAATACAATATTGGTAATGATGGTCTCTTGGATGGATTTGACGGTGTTGACAAAGTCGGGTAATTTATCGAGATAGTTATCCATGCCGGTTTCCTGCAGAATTGTTTTAGAACTTCAATCCCGCTTTGGCGGGACTGAATGGGGCCTCAATTGTTTTCAAAACCATATAATAATACACCGAAACATAGGATGAGGTCAATCATTATAGTATTGCTGGATGGCTTCACATAACCCTGGTATGGTATACGATTCGGCAATGATGTCGACCTTGAAGCCCAAATCCCTGGCGGTGTCAGCGGTGATGGGTCCGATGCTGGCTATGGATACATCTTTCATCAGGGTTTCAAGCGAGTCGGGAGGCAGGAGAGCACAAAAGTTTTTAACGGTCGACGAACTTGTAAATGTGACCAGATCTACGGCACTTTCCTTGAGTTTGGTTATTAGGCTGTGGGCGGCGTCATCAACCGCTTGCGTTTCATATACCGTGATATCGTCGACCACAGCGCCCATTTTGGCCAATTCTGCCGGCAGAATTGGCCGGGCTTTTTTTGCGCGCGGCAGAAGGATCTTTTTACCGTTTACATCTTGAGCGGCAAATGCCTTGACGACCGATTCGGCCCGGTAGCTTTGGGGAACGATGTCGCTTTTAATGCCGAAATCAAAAAGCCTTTTTTCAGTGGCAGGGCCTACGACCGCTGTACGCATACGGTGCAACGCCCGCACATCCCGGCCGACAGCGAAAAGCCTATCGAAAAAAAAGTTGACGGCGTTTACACTGGTAAAGACCAGCCAGTCATAGGTCGCAAGCCTTTCGATAGCAGCCTCCAGGGGCTGGGCATCATCGGGCGGTACCACTTCAATGGTCGGGCACTCCAGACACTTTGCGCCCAGTTCGGTCAGGCGATTGACAAGCTCGCTGGCCTGCTGGCGTGCTCTGGTAACTACAATTGTCTTGCCTAATAAAGGTCTGTTTTCACACCATTTCAATGTTTGTCTGAGTTTTACTACATCGCCCACGACAATAATGGCGGGCGCCTTGAGACCGGCGGCGGCAACCCGTTCGGCAATCGTTTCAAGGGTGCCGGTAACCGTTACCTGTTTGGGTGTGGTGCCCCAGCGAATCACCGCCACAGGCGTATCGGGCCGCTTGCCGTGGTGGATCAACTGGTGTGCAATCCGTGGCAGGTTTTTAACTCCCATTAAAAATACAATGGTGCCGATCCCCTTGGCAAGTGCCGCCCAATCTACTTTTGATTCTTTTTTGTTTGGATCTTCATGGCCGGTTACAATGGCAAAGGTGGACGTGTATTTTCTGTGAGTAAGCGGTATGCCGGCGTAGGCCGGCACGGCAACGGCTGAAGTAACACCGGGGACTATTTCACAAGAGACGTCGGCCTTCATCAGGGCCTCTGCTTCCTCACCACCGCGCCCAAAGACAAAGGGATCGCCGCCCTTTAGACGGACCACCGTTGAACCCTCCCGGGCTTTTTCCACCATCAGGGCGTTAATTTGGTCTTGAGTAAAGGTGTGATCGCCTGCTTTTTTGCCGACATAAATAATCTCGGCGTGTTTTGGGCTGTAAGTCAACAGGATAGGCGATGCCAGATAATCATTGATGATAACGTCGGCTTTTTGTATACATTCCAATCCCTTTACTGTAATCAATCCCGGATCGCCGGGTCCGGCACCGACCAGAGATACTTTACCCTTCATGATTTATATGTAAATCCTCTTTAAGGCTTTCTAATATTTTTTGAGCCCCCATTGAAACCAGGCGCTCGGCAAGGTCCAGGCCTATTTGTTCGGATGAGTCTGCCGGCCCTGAGAGGGTGTCTTTGATTACGGTAGCACCGTCGAGGGTTGCCACCAGTCCGCATAGGGTGAAGATGTTATTTTCAACTTTGCCGTAGGCGGCCATGGGGACCTGGCAGCCGCCTTCAAGACGATTTAAGAAAGCGCGTTCGCCCATCACCACGGTCCTTGTCTGAGGATGTTCAAGGGCAGCAACCAGCGGCTCGATGATGGGGTCATTTTGTCTGATTTCTATACAAAGGGCTCCCTGACCCACAGCCGGAAGCATGATGGTTTCATCCAGATATTCGGTGATGCGGTCTTCGAGACCCAGACGCTTTACGCCGGCGGCCGCCAAAATGACGGCATCAAGGTTTTCCGTTGCAAGTTTTTTAAGGCGTGTGTCTAAGTTGCCCCTCAAGGATTTGATAACCAGATCCGGTCTTGCATGCAGAAGCTGAGATGCCCGTCGCAGACTGCTTGTCCCTATGCGGGATCCTGCGCCTAATTCAGACAACGGATGTCCATTTTTGGAGATCAGAACATCCTGGGGAGTTTCGCGTTCGGGAATCGCGCCGATACATAAACCTTGGGGTATATCAGCCGGCATATCTTTCATGCTGTGGACGGCAAGATCAACCTGGCCATTCAACAGCGCATCCTCGATTTCTTTGACAAAAAGCCCCTTACCGCCAACCTTGGCAAGGGGTACGTCTAAGATCTTATCCCCTTTGGTTTTTATGATGACAAGTTCGACCGTAAGGGCAGGGTGTTGGGCTTCAAGCGATGACTTGACCCAGTTGGCCTGCCAGAGAGCCAGTTTGCTGCCGCGTGTTCCGATTTTAATTGTTTTGTTCATTATGGCGTACAGCTCCCGCAGCTGGTCGCTGCACATCCGCTGCAGGATGATGCCGCTGCAGAAGAGCTTTCGGTCATCCCGCCACTACTCTTGCTGAAAAAAGTGGAGGCAGACATCAGTTTGGTTACTTTCTGACTTTGGCATGCAGGGCAATCCGGTACTTCGCTGCTTTTAAAAACCAGATACTCAAATTCTTTGCCGCACTCACCACATTGATACTCATAGATCGGCATTCTTTATTTCTCCTTCAAAAAATAAGCGAGTTTTTATCCAAAAGTGTGCCTGCATGTCAATAAATTAAAACCTCAATTGAGCGAAAATGCTCAATTGGGGTTATATTCAAATCCACACTTATGGTTGGATCAAAAATAAACATCAATACCTTTAAATCAACCCGTTATTTGTTCGATGACTCCGGCTGCAATCAGCGGCAGCATGATTTCATGGTGGCCGGTTAGGTTAAAACCCTGTCCGCCTTGAGCCGTGGGCCGGTGAACGACGTTGGTTACGGGGCGGTAATGCTGGATGAAATCCATGTTGACCGTGGTGAATTTGGTAAGCTTGTGATCCAGATTACGGACAAGTGTAACTGCTTTCAGGAAAACTTCAGGGAGTATTACCGCTGATCCAACGTTCAGGTAGACACCTTCTTGAAGGCTGGCGATAACGGCGGCAAATGTCTTAAAATCCCTGTGGGATGCGCTGCCGGCAGCTTGGGCATCAAAACCGGGATGCATATGAATGATATCCGTTCCGATGGCAACGTGGACCGTGACAGGTATTCCCAGGCGCGCTCCTGTGGCCAGGATGCTTTGGTTTGCAAGGGGAAGGTGGTTGTCAATGATGGCCTGGCCGACGGCTGCGCCCAGGCCGGCGGAATTTTGTCCGGCCTGATGAACGGCATCATTCAAAAAGGTGCAGGTTTCGCGTACCATTCCAAAACTGCCGTTGCCGATGGATGCGGCTACATCTTCGGATGTCTGACCGACCATGGCCACTTCCAGATCGTGAATAATACCGGCGCCGTTCATAGCTACCGCGGTAATAACGCCGCGCTGCATAAGGTCTATAACAATCGGGTTCAGACCCACTTTAGTCACATGGGCTCCCATTGCAAAAACAATTGTTTTTTGTTTTTGAAAGGCTGTTGCCATGGCAGCGACAACATTCTTGAGGTGGCTGCCGGCAAGGATGTCGGGCAGGCTGTTAAAAAAATCCCTAAAACCGGCCCCCTTTTGCCAGACTTTGGCAAAATTGGTTGTGGATACTTTGCTTTTTCGTTCTGAAAGCGGGTAAGTTTTCACCCGGCTAAGATCAATAGGCTCAAATTTTTTAACCATGGCTAGATTCTAAGCGGTCTTTTTTTTTAGTTTTTGATTATCAGCAAAATGCTGATTTTTTTGCCCTGGACGTGTTATTAGAGCGCTGCGCTCCTCAATCATTAGAATGCTTCCGGGAAAAGTATTCGCTCCGCAAGGTCACACAAAATATGTCCCAAGGTGATATGAGCTTCCTGAATCCTTGCAGTGATGTCCGATTCCACCCTAAATGCCAGATCAGCACACTGCGCCAGTTCGCCTCCGCGGCCCATTAATCCCATGGTAAAAATGCCGATATCTTTGGCAGCATGGATGGCTTGGATGACGTTTTTGGAGCCGCCGCTGGTGCTGATACCGATGGCGATATCATCCTTTTTCCCCAGTGCTTGAATCTGCTTTGAGAAAATTTGATCAAAGTGATAGTCATTTGCAATGCTGGTAATTACCGATGTGTCAGTGGTTAAGGCGAGGCCCGCCAGCGGCGCCCGTTCAACTTGAAATCGGTTTACAAATTCCGCAGCAATATGCTGAGCATCCGCGGCACTTCCGCCATTGCCGAAAATCATAATTTTGTGGCCGGATGTTATGCAGGTCGCCAAGCTGTCGGCTCCTTGTTGAATAAGGTCGAGGTTGTCTTTAATGAACTGTTCCTTGGTTTCAAGACTGTCTTGAAGGATGTTTAGAATTATCTCTTTCACCCCGCCACGAATAAATAGCATGTTCATCATCGCCTACAACACAAATGTTTTTATATTTTGCGGCAAGAAGCTTTGTCAGTACATACTGCTCATAATTCGTATCCTGATACTCATCA
>JAQYVG010000156.1 GCA_030145595.1 Desulfobacterales bacterium
GTATTATGTACATCGTATTCATTCATATCCATAATCCACACAAATCCATTACCACCCCTAAACAGGCTGAATTGATATTGACCCCTATCTCTCACAGAGCACACAGAGTACACAGAGCTTTGATCTGGATTGCTGAGAGGGCAATCCAGATCAAACTTCTATCCAGCTGTCGCTGAAGGCTTGCCCCGTCGGGGGGGTTAGTCTTTGTTCTGATTCTGGATATCTGTCCAGTTTTTAACATAGTCAAGGATTCTGATTAAAAATCTCTGCAGCTCTGTGTACTCTGTGAGAGATATGAAAGACCCTTTCCCAGTGAACAACCGGGATCTAAGACAGGGTCACTATCCAGCCACCCATTTTAGGAATGGTAATTGACTGACAACTACGCCAGAATTGTTCGCAGCAACCTCGAAAGACTCTATCTGAACCTGCCGCCGGATCTGGCCCGGAAATTACCTGCCCGGCAAAGCGGGGAGCGGTTTGAATTTGACGCTTTCGGCGCCAAATGTGAGATCCGGCCGGATGGAATCTTGCTTGATACAGAGCGGCAGGACGGACCGGTCGGAATTCTGCTCTCGCTGTACGCCCTTGGCGCCCAAAGTGAACTTTGTGTGCCGGAGCCTTTTAAAGCCTTCAAGGATTTTCCCGACAGCATGCCCTATGCCGGGGCCTTTGTCACCCACACCCAGCAAGTTCTGGTACCTTATGTCGAGAATATCGAAAAAAACCATGGCAACATAATGGAAAGTCTCAGAGGCCGGGCTGCTCCGGCCGGGGTGGGCGGTGATTTTGCATTTGTGGTTTACCCCCTGCCCAAAATTGCCCTGTGCTATATTTTTTACATGGCCGATGATGATTTTCCGGCTTCGGTCACCTGCCTCTATTCCAGCAACGCCCGGCAGTTTTTGGCGCTTGACGCCTTGGCCGATGTGGGGGAATATACCTCAAAAAAAATCATCGATCTCTGCAAATGAATCTTCCTATGGATCTTTCTTAAACCTCAATTGATCATAAACAAAATCAAGAAACTCTGGATCATACAAAAATAAAGCACATTTTTTGCCTTTCTTGAAATCTTGTATCTCTTCTATTAGTAAGACATAATTTTAATTTTAAATCTTTATTTTGTTTACCCTTTAGGCTTCAGGCTACGCCTCCGGCTACGACCCGACAGGTCGCTTTCAGCTACGACCCAACAAGCCGACCCGACAGGTCGCTCTGCAATTTAATTTCATTCGTTTTTTTTTATTAACCATTCGATGTTGGACGTTCGATGTTCGATGTTCATTTTTTTTTAATAGACCTTCCACAGATCCCGTTATCGGGGGAATCTGGCGCAGCCTCGACTTTTGCTCACTTAGTATTATATTTTAAATTAAGTATACAACACGTGGAGGTGTAGCATGAAAACCTTAAATATTACGATTATCATCCTGGTGTCGGTTCTATTGGGCTACCACCAGGTTAGCAGTATGGATGGAAATATGGAGGAAAAGATGAACGATAAAACCCAAAAGACTCAAACGGCTGTCTTTGCCGGCGGCTGTTTCTGGTGCACGGAATCTGATTTTGAAAAGGTCGACGGCGTACTCGAGGCTATCTCGGGCTACACCGGCGGCCGTCAGGCCAACCCCACCTACCGTCAGGTTTCAGGAGGCGGTACCGGGCACATCGAGGCCGTCAAAGTGGTTTACGATCCGGACAAGGTTACTTACGAGAAGCTGCTCGAAGTGTTTTGGCGGCACGTGGATCCCACGGATGCCGGGGGCCAGTTCGCGGACCGGGGCTCCCAGTACCGCAGTGCCATCTTCTATGCCAACGAGCAGGAGCAGCGCCTGGCAGAGGACTCCAAGAAACGCCTGGAGGCCACGGGTCACTTTGACAAGCCCATCGCAACCGATATCCTTGCTCTGGGTCCCTTTTACACGGCAGAGGACTATCACCAGGATTACTACAAAAAAAACCCGATCCGCTATAACTTTTACCGCTCCGGCTCGGGCCGGGACCAGTTCCTGGAAAAGGAATGGGCAGACATGAAGTCCGAGATGAAAGATGAGATGAAAAAGACCGGAAAGACCGCGGACCCGATGAAAGAGGAAATGGGCGGCGGCATGTCACCGGAGATGGATACCGGCATGCAAAAGACCGGAGGCATGTACCCACTGCCCGATGACGAGGAACTGCGTCGGAGGTTAACACCCATGCAGTACAAGGTAGCGCGGCAGGACGGCACAGAGCCGTCCTTTGACAACGAATACTGGAATAACCACGAAGCGGGCGTTTACGTGGACATCGTTTCGGGCGAACCGCTCTTCAGCTCCACGGACAAGTTCGATTCTAAAACCGGCTGGCCGAGCTTCACCCGGCCTCTGGTTCCGGAGAATGTTGACGAAAAGGCTGACCGTGGTTTTTTCATGGTGCGCACCGAAGTGCGCAGCAAGCACGGCGACTCGCACCTGGGCCACCTGTTCAACGACGGGCCTGAGCCCACGGGTCTGCGTTACTGCATTAACTCGGCCGCTCTGCGGTTCATTTCCAAGGCAGACCTTGAAAAGGAAGGCTACGGGAAATATCGGAAGCTGTTCGAATGATTTCGTTTTCCATTTTTCACCGCAAAGACGCGGAGAGCGCAAAGAAAAGATAATTTTCTTATGCCGTTGACCCCGCTAAAAACGGGGTCAACGGAAAACAATAAAAACAAATAACCTCTGTGTTCTCGGCGTCTCTAATGAGCGAAGCGAACCCCGCTCCTGCGGGACAGGTGCGCGGTGAGTTATAAGTAAACCGCAACCCCGATAAATCGGCATTTCCGCTACGGTTCAACTCGCAACTCGCATGCAATCACTTGGACACACATAATTTCATGGCCTGCTCTTAAAATCTTCCAAAACACCAAATAAAGTTGTCATCAATAAACTTGACTAAAACTGTACAATTGACTAATGAGTCAATCAGTATGGTTTAGTCAAGCAATCATCAGAATTTTTCATGCGAGAGATACTACAATCGGACAGCTTGACTAAATTATATTACTTGACAGAACAATCAAGCCCTGGTATTTAATCAAGCATGGTGTCGATCCCTGAAAAAAAGAGCATCCAGCAGGTTTCTGATCTTTTGGGAGTTTGGCTAAAAGTTCCTATAGATGAAGTGCGGGTCGAATCCGGCATGGACGACAGACAAATAGACGGTTTTATTCATGCCGGCAATTTCAAGTTTATGGTTGCGTCCAAAGCGAACAGTAGTGCCGCTCAAATTATCTCTGCAATCCAATCATTGAACAAGTCCGAACAAAATTTTAAAGGGCCTGTTATTCCTCTGCTGGCCGTACCTTTCATGGGGGATGTAGGCCGTAAACTCTGTGAAGAAGCCGGCGTCTCCTGGTTAGATTTATCCGGCAATGCAAATATTTTTACACCTAACTTGCGCATATTGATTGACGGTCGACCTAATCGCTTTAAAAGCCCGGGGCGCCCCTCAAACGCTTTTGCCCCCAAAAGTTCGCGCATTGCCAGATGGCTTTTGATGCATGCCGGTCAATCAATGAGCCAGCGGGAAATTGCCCGGGCAACCAATATGGACGAAGGCTTCACCAGCCGTATTGTCTCCCGTTTAGAAGCAGACGGGCTCGTTGCCCGGAGCAAAGATGGATTGATGCGTGTCTCCGATCCGGATCTTTTGTTGAACTCGTGGCAAGAGCGGTACAGCTTTTCCAACCACCAAATTATCAAGGGGCATATTTCCGCACGTTCGAGTGACGAGCTTCTGAAAAAGATTCCCAGTCTTTTCTCGGAAAATAAAGTGCCGCATTCGGCCACGGGCCTTGGCGCCGCCTGGCTGTACAACAAATTTTCAGGCTTCCGTATTGTTACTTTCTACTTGCAATTTAGCCCGACACTTGAACTATTCGATTTGATTGGTTTTCGGGAAGATCCGCGCGGAGCAAATATATGGCTCGTTTCTCCTAATGATGAGGGCGTATTCCAGGGAGCTGCGGAGGTGGAAAGCATTCGGTGTGTCCATCCCGTTCAGGCGTACCTGGATTTATTAGGCCACCCCGAGCGGGCCAAAGAAGCGGCCGTGCGTTTACGCCAGGAGCTGTTGAAGTGGGGTGAAGATGCCTGAGAAGCCTTCAAGTGCCAAGGAATATAGCAGCGAACAAGCCGAACTTGTCCGCGCGACATGCCTATATGCGGCAACCAAACTGGGTGATTTCATGAAAGACATTGTCATCGTCGGCGGTCTGGTACCTGCTCTGCTGATCGACCAGGATTTGCTGCCGGAGGGAAGCGATAGGCACGTTGGAACGATGGATCTTGATCTTGGGCTTTCCCTCGCAATCTTCGATGGCAGCCGCTATCAGGACATCACGGATCGATTGCGGGGTGCTGGTTTTGCTCAGGATGTCAACGAACAAGGAAATCCGACGCGTCACCGCTGGAAAGTGGAAGGACCTGAAAAAGTGACGGTCGATTTTCTTATTCCACCCAGCAGGGACGATGACGAGGGCGGCAGGATCAGGGATATAGAACAAGACTTTGCCGCTGTAATTACGCCCGGCCTTAAACTGGCTTTCTTTGATCGGTGCAAAATAACCTTGTCAGGTATGACAATATTAGGAGAAAAAGCTGTGAGGGACTTATGGGTTTGCGGCCCCGGGGCTTTTGCGGTGATGAAAGCTCTTGCATTTCGTCAGCGAGGCGCAAACAAGGATGCATATGACCTGTATTACAACATCAGGAACTTCGGTGCCGGGATTCATGAAGTTGCAGCGGCATTGAAACCGTTACTCACCGAACCCGAGGCAAAGAAGGCACTGGCAATACTGAGACAAGATTTTACTGATCATGAAGGCGTTGGCCCGGTAAGAGTTGCTCAGTTTCTCACCGGCAGCAGAGATGATGCCATCCAGGCTGATGTATTAGGTTTCGTTCGTCAACTCCTCGACCTCTGCAAATAAGGTGAAATTTGGTCAGGCAGTTTCGTCTGCCTGTGGTAACGCAGCGGACATCCCGCCATCGGGGTTCCGCAGAGCAGGGGAAACCGAGAAAGCAATAAATCCAGTCAATCCAGTTAATCCTGTCAAAATAAATTCTTAGCGCCTTTGCCTGCCCAGTGAAATTCACGATAGTGAGGAGCGTAGCGTATTTAACAGGGGCGTGAGATACTAAATTAAATCGTAATTCGAGAACAAGAACCATTCCGGGGCGCAAAATTACATCGTTGTTGTAAATTTGCATTGCAATTTTACAAGATGATCGGCTTATTCGGAACCAGGTTGACCAAAAATTCTTCGCAAGGCAGACATAATATCCCCTTTATTTTTATTCGCTCTTTGCCCCTGTACAAAAGACAGGTGTTTGCCTGTGGATAATCTTGTTTAAAGGCCAGCAGCCCTTTAACAGACTTCGAGTGAACTCGGTCTGCATTTTTTACTTCTATGGCATAAAAAGTGTCTTGACCGTACACCACAAAATCTACTTCATTGCCTGATTTTGTGCGCCAGAAAAAAAGCCGGTTTACATCCCCGCCATAGGAACACCATGCTCGAAGATGCTGGGCAACAAGCCCTTCCAGGGCCGCGCCGTCGATCTCCTGAGGGGAATCCAGCGGTCCAGAAGGGCGCATAGACCTGAATACGCCGGCATCGAAATAAAAGAACTTGGGATGTGAAGAAAGATTGCGCTTGGCTCGTTTTGTAAACATTGGCAGCCGGAAAGCTAAAAGCAGATCCTCAAGGATTGAAAAGTATCCTTCTACTGTTTTACGCCCCACCTGGCAGTCTCGAGCCACATCAGAGATGTTCAAAACAGCGCCGTGCGAAAAGCTTGCAGATTCCAAAAATCGGCTGAACGCACCGATGTTGCGCACAAGCCCTTCCATCTGGACTTCTTCCCGCAGATAGAGGGCTACATAAGCACTCAGTGTCTCTTTGGGATTTGACGAATATTTTATCAAAGGGACCATGCCGGTCGCCAGGGCTTCTTTGATCGAAAACAGATCGCTCAACTCGGCGGCCATGAATGGATGCATCGCTTTTAGTATTGCCCGGCCCGCGAGCAAATCGACCCCCGACCGTTTAAGCTTCCTGGCGCTTGACCCGGTCATAACAAAACGCCATTCAGGCCGTTGCTCTATCAAGAGATGCACCACATCCAGCAAGTGGGGCAGCTTCTGGATTTCATCAATAACAATTGTGCTTAATGTGTGCTGCGCCATAGCCACCTCCCGCAACCGTTCAGGCTTGGCAGCGTATGATCGGTAGACATCGGGCGCCAGAAGGTCGATGTAAAGGGCTGACTTAAAATGCTGCTTTACCCAGGTGGATTTGCCGGTCCCCCGCGGGCCGAACAAGAAAAAACTCTGGTCCAAACCCTGCATAAAACGAGTTATGGATGCCATTTTCGCTTCCTTTTTGGAGTTTGAATGTCCATTAATACGCCAAAATAGCTTTTCTGTCAAGCCGAAAGAAATATGGGCGCCAAGCCCAAAGACATAGTTTGGTAACGGGATTAAACTGCCTGCCCCGTAGGTCCGGAAGATCGTACTGGGGCCTGCCCCGCCTGTCGGAGCAAAGCGAAGATCCCGCCATCGGGGCCCAATTAAATGTTTACCCTGTTAAATGTTTATCCTGTGAAATTCATGATAATGAGGAGCAAAGTTTATCCCGTGGAATTGCTCCGCAGGAGCACCCGAAGGGATTCAACTGGGGCGCATTTCACCGGGGCCCCATCCTATTTAATCGGGGTCTAAATATTAATGCACTTATTAGTAATTCGTGAAAATTTGTGTCCATTCGTGGCCATGTCGCTCGCATCGATTCCCGTTGTCAACCGTACCCTAACGTTGCCGTATTAATCCAAGCGGGGAGAAATGGCAAGATTGCGGATCTTGAATAGGAGGGTTTTATAGCTAATTTTAAGGATTTTTGCAGCCTTGCTTCGATTCCAGCCGGTATGTTCTAAAACCAGGGAAATTATCCTGTTCTCTATCCTATCTGTTACCTCTTTCTTGATTTTTTGCAATGAAAAACTGCTTAAATCTTCTATGCTCAAAGTTAACAAACTCAAGAGCGCTTCGATATCTGATGAATCTTCAGCCCTTAGTTTTGCGATTGCAGATACATGGGGTGTATCGTTCTTGAAAATTAATCCCCTTAAAATTTCATCCCAACTTCCCAATGCCATCTTCTTTTGTATTATATTTTGCAACTCTCTTACATTTCCAGGCCAATGATAGGTCATTAACCTGTCCATCACACTCTCGTTCGGAAAGACAACTTTTTTGTTAGGAAAGATTGAAGAATACTTTTTAATGAAATGTTCGATCAGACAGGGGATATCTTCGGGTCTAGTTCTCAGTGGTTCTAATTTTACATTGATAATGTGTAGCCGATAATACAGATCCTCCCTGAAGGTTTTGTTTTTCAGGGCCTGTTGAAGATCTTGATTTGTCGCAGTAATTACCCACGTGTTGGTTGTAAAGATTTTTTCTGAGCCGAGCGGTGAAAAATCACCACTTTGGAGTACATGTAGAAGTTTGGACTGCAACGATAAAGACATGTCTCCGATTTCATCCAGGAACAGGACGCCGTTGTGGGCAAGTTGAAACTTGCCCTTTTTGTTCCGGTCAGCACCGGTGAAAGCCCCACGTTCATAGCCAAAAAGTTCGCTCTCTAGCAGACTTTCGGGGATTGCCGCACAATTGACTTTAATAAATGGGTGATACCGTCTGAGTGAATACTGGTATAGGCATTGGGCGACAAGTTCCTTGCCGACGCCTGTTTCACCGATTATGATGGTATTTAGTCCAGTATCTGCGACATGCCGAATCAATTCTCGAACCTTTTTGATGTTTTCGCTTTTTCCGATGATTTCCTCTTCGAGAATCAAATCTATTACTCCTTTAGGGGGCGGATAAACCTTTCGCAACCTAAAACGCAGAACTCAGAACCTGGAACCAATCAGTTTAGGTAGAACACAGATGACACGGATTTTGCGGATTTTCACGGATTTTATTAAGTCCTGAAAAACCTGGTCCTCTGGGCCAAGCCTGTCCCGCATTGCGGGAGTCAGAGGCCTATGGCTCTGCCGAAATAAATTGATACAAAATTAGAAGCACGAAATACGAAATACGAAACAAACTCT
>JAQYVG010000157.1 GCA_030145595.1 Desulfobacterales bacterium
ATTGGATCCGCCTTCGCCTGCATCCTCACCAGCCGCATTGTCTCCCGTGAGAATCAGGATGGTATTCTCCTCGACTCCTGTCTCTTTGATGGCGTCAAGAATTAGGCCCACGTTGTAGTCTACCTGCATCTGGATGTCTGCATAGACACCTGCTTTTGACTTCCCAGTGAAGCCGGGTTGAGGAAGGAAAGGAGGGTGAATCTGAGTCAGAGCGACGTATATGTAGAAAGGCTTCTTTTTCGTCGCGTGCGCCTTGATAAACACCGAAGCCTTCTCGACAATTTCGCTGTCAAGCAACGCCCTCGCTTCGAGATTGAACTCCTTCACTTTCTGGGACTTTTCACCCTTCTTCCCAGTCCAGATGAAAGGGGGCTCGAAGACGTCCGAATCGAACTGGGGCGTGCTCGTGTAGCTGGCTTCCATGGCACTTTCCTTGGTGCCATACCACACGTCGTAACCCTGGTCGTTTGGGAGCCGCCCATCCTTATCGCCGATGTGCCACTTGCCATACATAGCTGTGGCATATCCTGAGTCGGAGAAAAGCTCGGCAATAGTGTATTCCCACGGTGCCATGCCTTGTGGCTCGCCGGGAGCAGGAACCTTTTGCGTGCCAGATCGGATGGGAAGTCGGCCAGTGTGAATTGCAGAGCGGGTCGGCGTGCATTGGTTCTGGACATTAAAATTGGCAAAGCGAATCCCCTGTGTGGCGAGTTTATCTATCCTTGGGGTGGGAACGGTACTGCCCTGAACGCTGATGTCACCCCAGCCCCAATTGTCCACGAGAATGTAGACGATGTTAGGCTTGTCCTGGGCTAATCCTGCTCCTGACAGAGTCGATAACATTGCGGAGATTATCAACAATAGTAATGGAATTCTTAATCTGTACATTTGACTTTCCTCTTAGGTCTGTTTTTAGCTAGTGCCCATCCATGAACACATTTGAGCACTAAGTAGTTTCCAATTCATAAATGAGATATTTTTTCGATGAGCAAGGCCGCACAAGGGTTTTCGACCGAGGCGTACTTTAGTACGTCGAGGGCGGAAACCCGCGGAGAACGCCGCTCATCGGAAAAATAGCCATTTATGGATGGAAACTAGCTACACAGAGGAACGTCGATCTTGCAGTAACTTACGTCCTTTCTCTGTATATAGACGTTTCTGAACTTTACGTTTAAGGCGATATTTTTTATCATCCTCCACCAGGAAGGCTAGTTGTTGCAAATCCTGTTTGGTATAAATTTGAAAATCCGATTCAAAAATATTTAGATAGGCAGCCAGGCTGTTATTCGTCGGGCCAAAACCTTCGGCATAGATATATTTTTTTTCAATGTCACTTCCCAGCTCACCTATTGTCTGGTAACGGGATTCAGGATCAAGAGCCAACATTTTCACGATGATATTCGAATACTCTTCCGGCACATCCAGGCAGACTTTATGGGGCGGTACAATTTCATTCTTAAGCAATTTTTCGTAATAATCTGCCTGCTCCTTAAAATCTAATCCGGGAGGAGATAAAAAAAGGCTAATGCCCGTTAGCAAATAATAAGCAATCAGCCCTAAAGCGTAAATATCGCTGCGGTTATCTACATAATCGTTGCGAACTTGCTCAGGAGCCATGTATTGAATTTTTCCTGCAAGCCCAAAGACTTCCTGATCTGCAGCAACGGCAATACCGAAATCCATTAATTTGGTTACGCCTTGATGGCTGATCAGAATGTTTTCCGGAGAGAGATCGCGATGGACGATATAACTATGGGCGTATTCAAGAGCTCTGCAAATACGGCTGATAATAAACGCATTGAGCGGTATAGGTAACAGCAGACCGGCGCGAATATGTTTTTTGTGGATTTCTCGTAAATCCCACCCTTCAATATACTCCATCACGATAAGGTATAGTCGTTTTCCGTGATGATCTCTTTCGCTTATCAGTAGCTGTTGATCAACGGATTCTGCCATTGGAGGAGATAGGCCCATTCGGATGCTTGACAGAAGCTCTTTGCCCCTGGAGTCTCTTTTACATTCCAATTCACTAAAAGAACTGAGTTCATCCTGAAATTCAGAAGGCAAATTGTCAATAGGAATCGCTTCCAACCCGAACGTCCGCACAATATTTTCATGACGGAGGGCTGCTGCAATATTTGCTTCACTCTTAAGCATATCCAATTGTTTATCATTCATTGTGCGGATTGTCTTTAAAACAACAAGGTCGCTTACACCCTCACTATGTTTTTCAGCCAGATAAACAATGCCCATGCCTCCGCGGCCGATTTCTTCAACAAATGTAAATGTTGCTGCTGATTGAAAGGAAAGATCGGTTAAAGACGACACAATATTATCTCCTCATCAATCTGGATTTCCAATACTTCTAACAGTTGATCCCTGCTGATGAATCCTTTTTCTTTAGCCATTACACCAAAACGCTTTTCCATTAAATCTTCTTCTGACATATATCCCTCCGATTCTGGACTCATATTATTTCCCAGATCTACCCTTTGATCCAGAGTGGACATTATAATATTTTTTTATGGATGCCTCGATCTTTTTAAATCATTCTTTGCTAATTCGCCGGAGTTCAAGCGTTATCCCCTTGGGATCAGGACAATGAATCAAGGCATACCCCTCTTGTTCTTCCCAGGGGAAGTTGCCTCCATAGCGCAGCGCAGTTACATAAGGCGCAACAGAATTCCAGGCTTGTTTTACCTGGACGATTCATTTCGATGCAGAACCCGAGAAAGCAGGGATGTTTGATTTTAAAAGATTTGATGTCCCTCGTGAAATAATATTTCCTTCAATGTCGAGCAAATCACACTGTGCATTAACAATTTGTTTTCCGCTACGAAAAATTTTTGACTTTGCAACTATTTTTTCGCCTACTTTTGCTTTTCCAAGATAGTCTACGTATAAATTTAGTGACAAGAAAAATGTTTCGTGACCAACAGTTGCTACAGACATGCCGATCACATCATCGATAATTGCATTTTGAACTCCGCCGTGCAAGAGTCCGACCGGGTTTGTCATTTCTGGCCGGACTATAAAGCCAACTTCTAACTCTCCTTCTTCAACTTTTCGCAGAACACCCCCAAGCCATTTTGTAAACGGAGGAAATTCTGGACCTAATTCTTTGTCTATATATAGTTTAAAATACTCTACAATAGGATTCATAACAACTCCTCAATTACCTTTCACAAAATAATAATAACCGAAACCAGCAAAGGTTAAATTGATGAATAAAAAGCAGGACCTATAAATGCCCTTTCATCATCACACCTTGGGTCATGAAGTCAGCATCTCTTCGATACACCGGTCCTTTTCATTCCATAAGTTATTCAGCCACAGCTGCAGATTCTTCCGAAACAGCTCTTTTTTTAGAAAAAACTTTAATAGCGGAATTTTACGATAGAATACTCTCTGCATTACAAGGATATCTACCCAGGACTGGTGGTTGGCCAAAACTAAATACCACTGGGATCGCTCCAGGTTTTCAATCCCCTCAACGACCCAACGAGTGTTGCTGGTCAGTTTCTGGTTTAGAGTATTAACCCAAATCCAGTTTTCGGCAATAACATTAAGGGTTCGACTGCATTCCCGCCGCCAGGATTCCAGAGGAATCATTGCCTTTGCCGCCGCCACAATGAACAATAGCAAACACCAGTACACTGTGTTCAAGACATACAATGTCAGGGACAGACAACCACGTATTGGACCCGTTATCACGCTAAACATCCTTCCACACTAACCTGATTTAACATATCAGATCTGTCGGGTATCAGGAAAAATCAAGATTCATTGCCTTTACCAGCAGGCACTATCGAATCAATATCATTGAAGATAATGTAAGGCAATCGCAAAAGAAAAGTTAAATTGTATAACCGTCCCGCAAATCCATTCGTTGAGCCACTTGTCCAATGTGGGCCTCACCGAGACGATAGCGCGGGATTTGGCGGACTACGTTGAGCTGGCAAGTGGATTAGCAAACGATTTGCCGCGACTGGCGAAGTGGCGAGCTGAATTGCGTGAGCGGATGGCGGCGTCACCCCTATGTGATGGACCGGGCTTCGCTGGCAATCTGATGAACCAATTGCGAGGAATTTGGCGAGAGTGGTGTGAGCAGAGTTAGCTGCCCGGCAAAATCGGTGGACGGCACACGACGGTTTCACCGATATAGCGTCGGTCCATGACTCTGCCTTGCTTTCATTGAAAAACCAGGGTCAAGGGACATTGGGTCCATAAATAAGTAAATAAGTCATGCTTAAAATACAGTTATTTACTTATTTATGGATGTCCCGGATAGCATTAATCAGACCAAACCCAATGCTGTTATCCATACGGCTGCACAAATACATCAAAAATGTCAAATCCGCTTCTGAAGGATGCGTCACCGACGAATGATTGGAAACTTCCGGTTTGCGGCCGGTTACAGCGTGAAGAGGTCGTATTCTTCTTCGAACCGGGTGATGTCTGCTTCATATAACAGGGTCTGCTCGATATCATCCAGACCTTTGATCAGCTGTTCCTTGGTCCTGGGCTCTATGTCGAAATGGTAGATCGTTGGCAATGCCCCCTGAAATTCAACCTGCTGTTTCTCCAGGTCAACTGCCGCCTGCAATCCAGTGTGCGTATTAACCAGATTAAAAATGGCGTTCACTTCATTTTCCGAAAATTCGACCACCAGCAACCCGTTTTTGGTAGCATTGATTCTGAAAATATCGGCAAAGGCCGGTAAGCGCTGGTCGCCGGCCTCTTTCCGGGGGGCAATTATCACCCGGTAGCCGTCCTGGACCAGCGCCCAGACAGCGTGCTCCCGGCTGGAACCGCATCCGAAATTGTTCCGGGTCACCAGTATGGAACGGCCTTCAAACCGCGGTTGGTTGAGCTCAAAACTCATCTCGGGATCACCGTCGGGTGTGTAGCGCCAGTCAAAAAAGGCATTCGGCCCGTATCCGGTACGCTTGATCGATTTTAAAAACTGTTTGGGAATGATGGCATCAGTGTCCACATTGGCCCGGTTAAGGGTCGCAACAATGCCGGTGTGGGTGGTAAATGGTTTCAATTTCTTTTCCTCTTACACGATTAACAATTAACGAATAAGTTCCAATTGGAATTTACCCAATTTGGACAATTCGGCATCAAATATCCGGCCATTTGCGGATATCGACAAATTTGCCGGCCACGGCCGCCGCCGCCGCCATTTCGGGATTAACCAGGTGAGTGCGCCCGCCTTTTCCCTGTCGGCCCTCAAAATTACGATTCGATGTTGATGCACAACGCTGCTGCGGAAGCAGCTGATCGGGGTTCATTCCCAGGCACATGCTGCATCCGGCATAGCGCCATTCGGCACCTGCTGCCTTGAATATCCAATCCAGGCCTTCGGCTTCGGCCTGCAGGCGAACCTGGTGAGAACCCGGCACCACCAGCAACTGAACATGGTCGGCTTTTTTACGACCGTCCAGAATTGCTGCCGCCCGTCGCAGATCTTCAATCCGGGAATTGGTGCAGCTGCCGATAAAAACAACCTCGACGTCAACATCGGTCAGTTTGACCCCGGGTTCAAGACCCATATAGGCCAGGGCGTTTTCAACATCCGTCCGGCTATAGCCCGTAGCCGAATCCGGCGCGGGAACAGGCTGGTCGATGTCCATCACCATCTCGGGATTGGTTCCCCAGGTGACTTGGGGCACTATACTGCCGGCATCAATGGTCAGGGTCTGGTCAAACTCGGCATCCCCATCACTTGGAAGCGTCTGCCAGTAGGCCCGGGCGCGTTCCAGTTCTTCTCTTTTGGGTGCGTAGAGGCGCTCCTGCCGTGTAATATAGTCGAGCGTCGTATCATCCGGGGCGATCATTCCGGCCCGGGCACCGGCTTCAATGCTCATGTTGCAAATGGACATGCGGGCTTCCATGGAAAGTGAGCGCACGGCCTCACCGCAGTATTCAAAAACGTGACCGGCACCTCCAGCGGTACCGATGGTGCCGATTAATTTCAAGACCATATCTTTGGAAAACACGTGGGGCGCCAGCCGACCGGTAAACTCCACCTTGTATGTCCGCGGCTTTTGCTGCACCAGTGTCTGGGTTACCAAAACGTGCTCTACTTCCGAGGTCCCGATTCCAAAGGCCAGCGCGCCGAAAGCGCCGTGGGTGGAGGTATGTGAATCCCCGCAAACAATGGTAAGCCCCGGAAGCGTAATTCCCAGCTCCGGCCCGATAACGTGCACGATGCCCTGGTGCTCATCGCCCAGGCCAAAAAGTTTGACCCCGAAATCTTCGCAGTTCTTTTTTAATGCTTCCACCTGGTTTCTGGAAATCGGATCCTTAATATCCAGGCGATCTTCAGTGGTGGGTACATTGTGATCCATGGTGGCAAAAGCCAGTTCGGGTACGCGAATTTTTCTTCCCGCCAGTCGCAAGCCATCAAAGGCCTGGGGGCTGGTGACCTCATGAACAAGATGACGGTCGATATACAGCAGGGACAAACCATCGGACAACTCTCGCACCATATGTTTGGCCCAGATTTTTTCGAACAGGGTTTTTCCCATGATTACTTCTCTTCTGCTTTAAGGTTTATAAAAGGGTTTTGACAATTATGATTAAAATGGCAATGATGCCGGGTGAAGTCAAGTGATCAAATCAGATTGTGGTTATATTGATTCTTAAACCTGTTTCAAAACCCCGTCTTAGACCCGATGGCTGTGTTGTAAACAAATTCTGTATTAAAGGACGAGGTCAAACGGCTCTGCCTATATTTTTACCATATATTGTGTTTGTCCTTTTATAGGCTCGATGTTGCGATTACTGCCTTTCATCAAGCATCCAGGCCACCTCACATGCAGTAAAGATGAGGGTTCGCAATCATCAATCCAAAACTTTATTTAGCCTGGCATAAGACTCTCAAAATCAAATCCTCGATAGCAATTTTCAAGGCCTAATTTAAACCTCTGACCGTTTCTTTAAGGAGCAGACACCAGCAGTATCACGGATTGCATTGGAAAATAGGGCTGTCAAAATTAGGGGGTTTGGGTATGACCCCATTTAGTTTCTTTCTTGCGGGGCAGAGAAGAGTTTTTTGAGGTCAATTTTGCACAGGAGTTTTATCGAATCTGCCTGGTGATATGAAAGTATGGACTCTGTCATAACGGAAGGCCTTATACATCCTGGTTTATTACAATTTTACACACATAAAGTTTTCAAATGTCAATATTTCACCACCGTCCTGTAGATCTATAAAAAGGGGTAAAGTTATAATCGAATAGACGTCCCCCAGGTCTCCCCCGTCCCCCAGGCCTCGTACCTCTTTGCAATCCGCTCCGATTCAGCCGGTACTAGTCTGTAATATCCTGATAAAAAACTATTTTTAGAAGGTAACGCGTACCTCTTTGCAATCAGGCTGCTCGTATCAGATGCATCGATCGTAGCTTTGCGCCGCCGATTTCGAACCCTTTGAAGCTGCCGGTTCCTCTGAACATATTCCGGGTGGGTTGCACGATACGGATTCCAATAATCAGGATTCTTCTCACACCAACGCCTTGAGCATCTTTCTGATTGGCCTTGTAGTCTTTGTCTATGGCAAGCTTTTGTTTACGCCATTTTTGACGGCGGGCATTTTGGCATTGAACGCGAGAGCAGTATCGCTGACCGGGTATATGGGACAAGCGTGTAAACTTCTTCCTGCAGTGTTCGCATCTTCTTTCCACTTTGATCCCCCAAATCTGTATTCACTTGGAAAAACAAAGTGTAACGTACACACATTTTTGAAAATACGACAGGAAGATGGGCCTAAACGGTGGGTTGATCCTGATGAGCAGTGTTAATGAAAAATTTGGGGTGGGTTACTTTAAATGAATTAGGGTGGGTCTATTATGGTGAGCGTCAAAGCTTTTCTTAACATTTTTTTAGATTGAAATGATAATTTCTTAAAGATCATGGGGTAATGTGCCGATAATATATGATTATATAATTATGGATTCTTAATAGGTGAGTTATTTATCTTTGGGTGACAAAGTGTGACTTTGAAAAAGTACGCTTTAGTCGGATGAACCTTAATTAATAGCAGGTAATTAATAATAAATTATTGGGAGTTTGTTTTTGTATTCTATATCAATCACGTTCTTTTTTTCTTCGCCGATAGAGGCATAGAACTTGAAAAGT
>JAQYVG010000158.1 GCA_030145595.1 Desulfobacterales bacterium
GTCTTACCTGTGGTGGAGGAGGACTTGGAGGCTGTTCTTGTTGAATACGAGGAAACCTTTGATTCTGAGGATCCCATTCAAGAAGTCGATGAAGATATTTTGCAAAATGTCGTTGACGGATACCTACCTGCCTTTCTAACCCCCATATTAGGATTTTCACTAAATTCCAAGGCAATGCGACATGTTCAGGAAAAGAGAGATAATATTTAAACATTAATAATTTAGAAATAAAATATTTAGATATTTACTTTTAAGGTATTAAGGTGTATGAATGCCGGATAAACATAAACTTGGGTTGAGATAATGGCTACTGAAGATAAATGGGATAACAAGGGGCAGTATACCGAGAAGCGCATCATGCTTTACGAGCAGATATTTGGCAAGGGGTATATCAGTGCCGGCGGACACAGGATGACGGAGCAGATGTGTCTACCATTGCAAAATCTCAAAAAAGATTCCCGCGTTCTGGATATCGGAAGCGGCATTGGCGGTCCCGCATTTTTTTTGGAGTCTCAATACGATTGCAGCCTTACCGGCGTGGATCTTTGTGGCGATATATTTACCATTGCAACAGAAAGAACAGCCACAAAGGGTAGCAAGGTGAATTTCATGTGCGGGGACATCCTGAACATGGATTTTGCCTCCAAGTCTTTTGATGTCATCATGAGCCGCGACACACTCCTTCATCTCTCGGAAACCAAGAAACGCGAACTCTTTGCGAAATGCATCCAATGGCTCGACGATAACGGCGAGATAGTCATAGGGGATTACTGCCGGCGTCCCCGAGACGAGGAAATTTGCGAGTCTTTCAAAGCGTACATCATCGATCGCGGATATGACTTGCACGAGCCTTTGGCATACGGAAAACTGCTGGAGGATGCAGGTTTCAAGCAGGTGGAAGCAAAGGACGTTTCTATCGAATTTCTTGAGATGCTTGAGACTGAACTGGAGCGGTTTCGAAACAATAGCCATCAGCTGTCAGAAAACTTTACAAAGGATGACTATGACAGCATCGAAAAGAATTGGCTTGCAAAAATTGAGTGGGTTCGCAGCGGTGACATGCGGAAAGGTATCCTGTTTGGTAGACAGGAATAGCCGGGTGTTTTTAGTTAGTGTCCATCCATAAATGGTCTTTTTGCCCAATCTCTGCGTTATGCTCAAAAAATAATCCTCGGAATATCAACTATATGCCTGTGGTTATTTTTTTCGCATGCCTTGATCTTGAACAAAAATCCTCATTTATGGATGGACACTAGTTAGGGATCTTTTCATATTATTTTGAGCAATTAACTCCGTATCAATCTATCGATGGTGACAAGGATGATAATTTTAACAAATGAAGAAAAAGCTATTGCTAACGCCATAAAACAGCTAAGCGATGAAGCAGGTTCACATTCTCCAAGCATATTTACAATTGCTGAAGAGTTGCCCCAACTGGAGATAAAAGTAGATGCGTGTTTTTTATCCAATCCATATGCTACGGATTTGGTTTTGGATAACTTTACAAAGGAGTTAATCCATACCAACAAGTTCAGGAAAGTAATAGAGTTTTATCCCTCCCAAAATCAGGTGATAGCTAACGTTTTATCAAACCATTTGAATGTGCCGGCAAAAAATATTTTTATTGGAAATGGGGCGACTGAAATTATTCAAGCGGTTCTTCACACCTTCACAACGCGGAAAATAATTGTCAACATCCCTACATTCTCACCATATTATGAGTTTGTGAAAAGCGGCGTAGAAGTTGTTTTTGACGAACTCAATCAAGATGACAATTTGAGGATAAATATTGAAAAGTATATTCAACTTGTCGAAAAAGAAAAGCCGGATACGATTGTATTGATCAATCCTAACAACCCCAGTGGGGGATATATTAACCTGGCAGATATTAAATACCTTGTAAATCAATTGTGGTGGGTTGAAAATATTATCATTGACGAGAGCTTTATTCATTTTGCCCATGAAGATGAGTCGTATGCAATAAAAAGTGCAACAATGATGACAAAAGAATTTAAAAATCTAATAATTGTCAAAAGCATGACCAAAGATTTCGGGATAGCTGGTATTCGTGCTGGATACGCGGTTATGGATAAAGAAAAAGTCAATTATTTGCTCCGATATGGTCATCTTTGGAATGTGTCCGGATTAGCTGAATATTTTTTCAGGCTTTATGTGCAGGATGAATTTCAAAAAAAATATGAAAAAGTACGTATTCGTTATATTCAGGAAACTGAACATTTATTTTCTGAAATCGCAGCTATAGCTGGTCTTAAAGTCTATCCAAGCCTGGCAAATTTCATCTTAGTTGAGTTGACGAACGGTGCGACATCCTCTGACTTCGTTTCTAAATTATTAATTAAATATGGTGTCTACATTCGAGACTGCTCTGACAAGATAGGGATTGACGGAGAATTTGTTCGGATTGCTTCAAGAACGCAAGCCGAAAATGAGATAATTATGTCTGCGGTAAAAGATGTTCTTCAAAATGAGAACATCCATGAGACCTTGCGAATGCTCTCCGCTGCTAAGGGTTCGCGCAAAAATAACTTCGAAGAATTGACGCTCGGATTTGGTTCAGGTTTGGCTGATCCGAGAGAGCAAAACCACAGGAATAGCGAGCTATTTCGCGAATGAGGTATCAGCCGAAGATGGGCTGAAGCTGAGATGTAAAAATGTGAAGTTATTTTTGCGCGAGCCCTAAACATGAAGTGGAATTTAGTATTATGTGCGTTAATCATAATGAACGACTAAGTTTTTGGAAACAACAAAACGATGATGTGACAGGTATGATGTGCAATCCTGATGCCCTGGAATTGGATGTTTCTGAAAGAACTGAAATTATCAACGCTTTACCAGATCTAAAAGGAAAACAAGTATTGGAGCTGGCAGCCGGCATTGGTCGGTTTACTACATATTTTGCTTCGGTGGCCGAACATGTCACCGCTATAGATTTCGTAGATAAGTTTATAGAAAAAAACAAAAGAGAGTGTTCAAATTGGTTTAATACTACTCATCTGGTTGCAGATGTGATGGACTTAAATTTCGAAAATGAACGTTTTGATTTTGTTTTTATTAACTGGCTGTTTATGTATCTTATGGATGATGAAATCCGCATACTGGGCGATCGGATAAATCAATGGCTCAAACCGGAAGGGTTATTTTTTTTCAGGGAGAGTTGCGTCAGTAGTTCAAACCCGAATAGGGCTCATGCGAGCACTCAATATAGAGACCCCAAGTTTTACACCGACCTATTGATGTCAAATTTTATCCTTTTGTCTCAGGGGAATGTTGCGATCTATGAACGCAATTACGAAAATCCCAACCAATGCTGGTGGCTATACCAAAAAATCTGAAATAAACCCCGCCGTTTTACCCACAGTGAAAAAAATATATTCGCAATTTTGTTAGGCCGTGTTAAAAATCCGTTAGGCAACAAATAGTTGACAATTGCTTTTTGAATATATATCCATGGCAAGAGACACGTTGTGGAGCAAGGGATGTATACTGAAAATGAATTGCTAATAAAGGAAATCGTAGGCGCGATCCGCAAGTTTGTTCGAGCTGTATCTCTCGACGCCTATAAGATGAGTAAACAATACGACCTGACAGGACCGCAAAGCTCGGTATTGAGGACCCTGGTCAAATACGGTCCCCTTGCATCAGCATCCTTGAGCCGCAGGCTATACGTTACACCAGCCAACATTACAGGTATCGTGGATCGCCTGGAAAAAAGGGGACTGGTGAAACGGGTCCCTAAAGAGGGAGATCGCCGGGTTGCGTTGGTTGAGCTGACGGAAAGCGGTGATGAACTGAGCAAATCATTACCTGATCCGCTCGAAAAGAGATTTATTTACGAACTTGCCGACCTGGAAACGGAGCATGTTCGCATACTCGCATTGGTGATGAATCAAATTCTCAACCTGATGGACGCCAAGGGTGTCGACAATGCATTTTTAGAGTTACATCAGAACCCAAAAACCGAACACAACAACCCGGATCAAAATGAATCGTAAATCTGACCGCTAACCGCCCCCTTATGAAAAATATTTGTCCTAACCCAGTCAAGCCGGAGCCAAAAAATATTTACCGCAAAATCCATTTTTAAGTAACGAATTAAGGGAAATGAAACCTCAAGGATTAATCGTTTTTGATATGGATGGGGTTATTGTTGATGTTTCAGGGTCATACCGTGAGACTGTAAGACAAACCGCCGGATTATTTTTCGCCGAGGCCGGTTCATGGCAGGATCTTCCGGACCCCTTGTTTCCCTTAACAGATCTTGCCATAGTTAAACAAAGCGGGGGACTCAATAATGATTGGGATTTGACCTTTTTGGTCATAAATCTTTTATTCATTTTGGTAGAGGGCTTGCCGGAGCATAATGACCCCAACCCCTGGTCCAGGCATACTAAAACTATCCGTCGTTGTGACGTTGCCGCCCTGGCTCGATTTCTAAACTCCACCAAAAGACCGCTAACCACCCTGCTGGAAAGAAATGGAAAACGAAAGCACGAATTCATCACCGGCCTTTACACCGGCGATGTTGGGAGCGGAAATATTATAAAGCAGATTTTTCAGGAGATATATCTTGGAAAGGACCTGTTTGAATCCACCTATGGCATTCCGGCCAAAGTGTATTATGAAGAGGGCTATATCAACAGAGAAAGACTTCTTGTCGGCACGCCCATCCTCGAAGGCCTCTCAAAAAGCAATATTCTGGCCATAGCTACCGGCCGGCCTAAAGCCGAGGCAGACTATCCGTTAGATTTTTTCGGTCTGAGAAAATTTTTCTCGTCTGTCATCACACTGGACGATTGCCTTGAAGAAGAGCATCGAATATTCGAGCAGAAAAATATAAACGTATCGTTCAGCAAACCGGATCCCTATATGCTGGATGTTGTTGCAGAGACCTTCAAATCTCAGGTTTCCGAATTCTATTACATCGGAGATATGCCTGATGATATGGTGGCGGCTGCAAGGTCTATGGCGGAATTTGTCGGGATCGGCATTTTGATCTCATCTTCTGAAAAAGATGCGCTCAGACAAGACCTGCTGCGGGCCGGTGCTGATTACATTATTGATGATTTTGAGGAATTAAAGAGTATAGTAGAATCCAAGCATGATCGATCTTCATACGCATTCAAATTTAAGTGACGGGGTCTTGATTCCATCCGAGTTGGCAAGGCGCGCAGAGTGTGCCGGACTCAGAGGCATAGGGATAACCGACCACGGCGACCTATCCAACATTGATTTCATTATTCCCAGAATCGTTGCCATTGCCCGGGAGTTGAACAGGGTCATGAATGTTACGGTAATTCCGGGGATAGAAATCACCAATGTTCCGCCTGATTTGATAGAAAAAACAACCGGTAAGGCTCGCGCATTAGGAGCCAAGATTATTGTGGTCCATGGCGAAACCCTGCTCGATCCGGTTGCTCCCGGCACCAACCGTGCCGCCCTGGAGGCAGGTATCGACGTGCTCGCCCACCCCGGCCTGATCACCGAGGAAGATGTCGTCAAGGCCCAGGAAAATGGGGTCTTTTTGGAGATTACCGCCCGCAAAGGGCATTGCCGGGCCAATGAGCATGTTGCCCGGTTGGCCCGCAAGGTCGGAGCCAAACTTGTGATCAACACGGATGCCCACGAGTCCGGTGATCTGATTGATAAGAATATGGCAATACAGATTGTACGTGGCGTAGGTCTTACCGAGCAGGACTTTGTAGAGATGCAGAAGAATGCATCTACCTTCCTTTAATTAATAGGCAAACTTGCCGTTTTCGTAGATGGTGAGCTTTTTGCCGGATGCAAGGTGGGCGACCACCCTTTTCTTTTCGGTATTTACCAGATCCCAGTGGAGGGCCGAATCGTTAAAACCTAACTTTTGCTTTGTTTTTTTTGTTAATTTTTTGGGGTCGCCGTCATAGGCGTCTGAATAGGAAGAACCCAGAGCCACGTGACAATTACCAAATTTGCCGCCGTAGTTTTCATCAAACAGCGTATTGGCCATAAAAGTGTTGATTTTTGAAAATCTTTTGTCAGTCAGAGAGAATTCGCCCAGCTTGTCGGCCCCTTTATCAATTGAGAGTTGCTTTTTGACAAAATCCTCTCCCTTTTGAGCTTGGGCTTTGACGACCGCACCTTTTTGAAATTCGAGCTGCACGCCTTCTACATAATTGCCGCTGCGGAATGAAGGCTGATTTGCAAAGTACTTCCCCTTTGTTCCTCTCCAGTCCGGTACGGTAAATATTTCAAAGCTCGGTATATTATGTCCGGAGATGCCGATCCATTTTCTTTTTTCGCCGGGAGTGATTTCAAGGTCGATATTTGCAGATTCGATATGGTAATAGTTTACTTGCATGCTGTTGAGCCATTTCATTATGGATTGTACTTTTCTATAAATAGATTTCCAGTGGGATACCGGCGATGTTCTGTTCAGAAAGCAGGCTTTGATGACCTGGCCGGTGTAGTTCTTTAATGATAGCCCGGCGTGACGGGCCAGGGCTTTGGTGGGGAAGATGCACAGGGTCCAGCCGAAAGCGCCTTCATCGTCGCGTTTGTCGAGAATATCACGCAAATATTTCCTGGATACGGCAACTTTCCCGATCTTTTTGGGATCTATATTGCTCAGATGAGTCAAAGATTCCGGGGCATGCAGGAAAATTCCGCCGTTAAGATTCTTAGAAAGGGCTTCATCACCCGGGGGCGTGAAAACAAGTTGTTTGCTGTTGGACAGCTTGTAAAAATCGAGTTCCATGGTGGTGGTATGATTCATGCGCTGCACCGGGTTCAACCCCATATCCAAAAGTTTGGCATAAAGGATTTCAGCAAGTCGCATGGCCGGTTTATCAAACCGGATCAATACAATATCGCCTTTTTTGAATCGTGCGGTTCGGGCGGTCTTCAGGCCCCACCAAAGGACGTCCGCATATCTTTCCAATTGCCTTTCAGTGAACATAATTTTTTCCCCTGATGCAGGTTAGTTGTGATCTAAACCCACCAACTCTGGTGGTGGACCCGGAAGGGTTCTACTTTTCCGGCTAGAAATACGGAGCAAAGCACGAAATACGAATTTCGAAATTCGAAACAAATCCGAAATTGTAATTTTCAAATGACAAAAACAAGGCCAAAAAATAGCCTAAAATGTCTCAATATGGTTGGCTTTTTGGTATTTTGGACATAGCCATTTTTTGTTTAATATTTCGAATTTTGGTCATTCGAATTTGTTTCGGATTTCGTGCTTCGAGTTTCGAATTTAGATTCCAAAGCGCTTTATGCCTTCTTTAAATAAGTTCCCGGAGACTTCCAACTATTCAGGAGGTGTTGTTTATTGGTTATCTTTCAAAAAAAGTGTGTGATATTCTCTGTGTGTCAAATGATTTTTAAGAAGACGGTTCAGCATGCTAAATATTTGTTCAAGTTCATCTGCGCTCAGTTTTTTGATTATGGTTCTCATCAGCTCGTCATCGGAAAATTTTTGCAGGTAATAGATAACCGTATTTTCATCAGTTTCACGGTCAAGACCGAATCCTATGAGACCATCGTAGGTCTCGACATGATTGTGAGAGTGCTTGGTCATTTATTCACCATAAAGAAGTTGACATTATTTGTATTTTTCATGAAATATTCATATTAGTTTTTATAATGCTTATAATGAAAAAGAGTGCTGAGGTCAACCGACACTTTTAACCCGAATCTTGCGTTCAAATATGGTTTTACGGACATGTAAAAAAGGTACAAGCATACTATGAACAGAATGAGGGTAGGGCGGATAATAATATTTATAGGGATTTTACTGATGATGAAACAGCATTCGGCAGCTCAGGAAAGCATGTTATCACCGTTTGGCATGATGACCACAAGCGATAACTATTCATTACGTTACGGTATCTGGCGCAGTGATAAAGCTGCAAGTCGGGGCACAGTGATCCTGCTGAGCGGAAGAACGGAATTTATGGAAAAATACGCTGAAACCATCAGTGAACTGCAGCAGAGAGGCTTTGATGTTTATAGTTTTGACTGGCGCGGCCAGGGGCTTTCAT
>JAQYVG010000159.1 GCA_030145595.1 Desulfobacterales bacterium
AAAGCCCAGGCTTTGGAGCTTGCAGTATTAACATGCACGCTCTTTGTGCTGATGATAAATGCCGGCGTGACTGTAAAATCTATAGTAGACCTGTTGCGCTATGTTTTTTTCTTGCTGATGCTGGTATTTATAGCCAGGGCATTATCAACTCCCGGATCGCCGCTATTCACATTTAAGGCTATTTCCGTTACCCGGGAAGGGATCTATGTCGGGGCCATTATATGCTGGCGGCTTGTGCTTGTTATCATGATCGGTTTATCAATGGTTGCAACCACGCGGTCATCAGAAATCAGGGCTGCTGTAAAGTGGTTTCTGCGTCCTTTCCCGTTTATTCCGGAAAAGAGAGTTTCGATTATGATGGGTCTTATCATGCGGTTTATACCGGTTATTTTCGATCAGGCCAAAGTAACCGTTGATGCCCAGCGTGCAAGGGGCATAGAGAACAGAAAAAATCCGATGTATAGATTGAAAAAGCTGGCACTTCCCCTCATGCGCCGGACCTTTGAGCGTGCAGACAAGCTTGCCGGTGCCATGGAAGCAAGATGCTATACTGAAAACCGGACAGATCCCGAACTTTCATCAAGGCGGCGAGACTGGATCGCCCTGTTTGTGGTCATCGGCCTGTGTCTAATCATCATTGCAATATAATTAAAGGATTCGTAAAAAGTCAAAAAACAACGTTTTACGAACGTTTTAAGTTTTAGCGGTTAAGTTTTAAGTGTCTGTTAAATAAATCATTTTTAATTACCTAAAACCTAAATCTTAAAACCTAAAACGTGATGAATTCGACTTTTTCCGAATTCATCGTAATTGACACACCTTTGCTTATATAGTAATTCCATTTATACATTAAAATCGTATTACGTTTTCATGGAACTCACGCAGAATTGGGGGATCTTATAGACGAAGGACTAAATTCCTATCTCCTTTGAATTTATCTCCAGCTGCCCGCTAGGCGGGATCCTCCAGAGGCGGATAAATCTTTGCTGCGTTTCAACAAACTGGGGGATTAAAAAATAAAGCGGCGCAGCCGCGTTTTATAAAATCGCGCAGCGATTTTATTTAGGGAGCAGAATCCATTGAAAGTGATCATTGTCGGTGCCGGGGAGGTCGGTTTTAACATCGCCAGCCATCTGGCCTTTGAGGATAAGAATGTTGTTGTCATCGATAGTGACCCGGTTGCAATTCGACGCGTGTCCGACAACCTGGACGTTCAGGTGATCAGTGGTTCCGGCAGCAATCCTTTGATTTTGGAAGAAGCCGGTCTCAAACAGGCTGAGATAATCGCGGCGGTTACGGACAGTGATGAAACCAACCTGGTGGCATGCCTGGTTGCCGACATCATCTCGCCGGCAACCAAAAAACTGGCCCGCATCCGTGATGTCGGCTATGACGAATTTCATGATACGTTTCGCGAGTATGCACCTCACATTGATACGATCATCAACCCGGAGATCGAGGTTGTCAAGACCATTGAAAAACTGATGGCCATACCCGGTGCCGTGGACGTGGGTGAATTTGCCGACGGACTGGTCAAATTTGTCGGAATCCATCTGGATCCCTTGACCAAACTGGATGGTGTCCGCCTTGCAGATATTTCCGCCACAACCGGGCAACAGGCTCCTCTGATTGCCGCAATAATTCGGAATGAAGAGCTGATTATCCCCGGGGGGAATGACAGACTTCAGGCAGGGGATCTGGTTTATTTTATCAGTGAAGCCGATAAATTATCAAAAGCCCTGTTGGTTTTTGACAAACAAATCGAGACGGTGGAGCGAGTTTTGATCGTGGGGGGCGGGCGCATCGGATTCAGGCTGGCCAGCTTGCTTGAAGAGAAGTCTGTCTATACCAAAATCGTTGAAAAGGACGCCAGACGCTGCACCGAACTTGCCGAAAAACTCAATAAAGCAATTGTGCTTCACGGAGACGGCTCGGATCAAGAACTTTTGCGCGAGGAAAATATTCAGGACATGGATGTGGTTGTTACACTCACCAATGATGAGGAGACCAATATCATTGCATCGCTCTTGACAAAACGAATGGGCGCCCAAAATACAATCACAAGGATCAACAAGTTCAGTTATTTTCCCTTAATGTCCATGATAGGCCTGGAACAGGTCGTGAGCCCCAGGCACTCGGCCATCAATACCATTTTACAGCACATCCGCCGGGGCAAAGTACTTTCAGCCATATCCATTAAAGATGAGCAGGCTGAAATCATGGAAGCAGTGGCGCTGGAAACGTCCGATATTGTGGGCAAGCCCTTGAAAAGGATTTCCCTGCCACAGGGAGTCCTGGTTACCAGCATTATCCGCAAGAACGAAGTCATCGTTCCCACCGGTGAAAGCATCATCGAACCCGAAGACCGCATTGTTATCTTTGCCAGCCGCAAAGCCATTCCCAAGATTGAAAAAATCCTGGCAGTCAAACTGGAGTATTTTTAAGTGAGGTGGCGCTTCATTTTTAATATCGTCGGGATATTGATCCTTTTTTTGGGGATCAGTATGATCTTTCCCCTTTTTTTTGGTTTTCATTTCAAGGATCAGAGTATTGCCCCGTTGTTAAAATCGATGGGGATAACCGTGGCCGCCGGCTTACTTTTGTATCTTACTTTCCGCCGGGCAAAAGTGGATTTCATCAGCCATCGTGAAGGCATGGCCATCGTGACTATCGGCTGGACAGTCGTCGGTTTTTTCGGGGCTCTGCCGTTTTATTTAAGTGGCGAATTCGGACCTTTCGTGGATTGTTTTTTTGAGTCGGTATCCGGATTTACCACCACCGGATCATCAATTTTAACCAATATAGAGGCTGTCTCCAAAGGGCTGCTTTTTTGGCGCAGCTTTATCCAATGGCTTGGCGGAATGGGGATTATTGTCTTGTCCGTGGCGATTCTCCCCTTTTTAGGCGTGGGCGGCATGCAGCTCTATAAAGCTGAAGTTCCAAGCCCTGTGCCGGACAAACTCAAGCCGCGCATCCGGGAAACGGCGTTGGTGCTATGGAAAGTGTATGCTCTGATATCGCTGGCAGAGGTGATCATGTTGATTATCGGCGGCATGAGCCTTTATGATTCCTTATGCCATACCTTTACAACCATGCCCACGGGCGGCTTTTCCACCAAAAACGCTTCCATAGCTCACTATGACAGTGTTTATTTTGACGCGGTGATTATCTTCTTTATGCTTCTGGCCGGAATCAATTTTTCGCTGCATTACCAATTTTTAAGGGGCAAGACGCTGGTATTCTGGCGGGATTCGGAATGCCGGTTTTTCCTTGGTGCGGTTCTTTTGCTGATTGTCGTGGTGACGATAAACACCTACGGCGCGGTCTATGAAACTATCGGCCAAGCCTTGCGCTATGCAGCCTTTCAAGTTGTTTCCATCGTCACGACCACCGGCTATGCCACGGCGGATTACGAGCTGTGGCCGGCCATGTCCCAGCTTATCCTTCTGCTTTGTATGTTTATAGGGGCATCCGGGGGTTCCACCGGTGGCGGGATGAAATGCATACGGGTGATGCTCTATTTAAAATACTGCTACAAAGAGCTTTTTTCCCTGATCCATCCCCGGGCCGTGCAGCATATCAAAATCGGCGGTGAGTCCATTCCGGAGGATGTTGTGCGCAGCGTCTTGGGTTTTATGGGCCTTTACGTGGGGCTGTTTGCGCTATCGTCGGTTGTTCTTGCAGGCATGGGGGTTGATTTTGTCACTGCGGTGGCAGCGGTTGCCGCCACTATAGGAAACATCGGGCCCGGTTTGGGGATGGTGGGTCCGACGGACAATTTCGCCCAGATTCCCTATATGGGCAAATGGCTGCTCATCTGGTGTATGCTCCTGGGAAGACTGGAAATATATACCGTAATTATCCTGCTGGTGCCGGAGTTCTGGCGCAGATAAAAATTTAGACAGGATCTACCCGTCTTCGCTAAAGCTTCAGGCTACGCCTCCGGCTACGACCCGACAAGACGCCGCGGCAAGCCAGGATTTTCAGGATTTTTTTGCCTTTCCCCGCATACCGGGGGAAACCGAGAAAACAATAGATCCAATTATTCCAGTTAATCCTGTCCAATATAAAAATTATAATTAAGCCAACCCACAAATTATTATGACGACCCAAAAATAAAATTCCAAGACGATTTTATTTCTATTGACAAATTGAAAATGTATCGTTAATTTTGTGGTTTCTGAGGGGCCGTTAACTCAGTTGGAAGAGTATCTGCCTTTTAAGCAGAGAGTCGTTGGTTCGAGCCCAACACGGCCCACCACAAAAGATAATTTTTCGTCCCCATCGTCTAGCCAGGTCCAGGACACCGGCCTTTCACGCCGGCAGCAGGGGTTCAAATCCCCTTGGGGACGCCATTTTTTGAAAGGGGTTATCGATTTTTCGGTAACCTCTTTTTGCTTGGGGTCCAGGCCATCCCGTTTTCCAAGCGGGATATCAGGGGTGAATTTATCCTGAGCTTGCCGAAGGAAATCCCCTTGGGGACGCCACCTAATTTTAAGGTCCGTCAAATGAGACGGACCTTTTTTCATTGCAAAAAGATTCACTCCCAACAAACCCAATGTAAATCAGGGTAAAAAGAGATAATTTCATTTGATTATAAACTTTGCATTCCCTTTCGCCATTGAGCGACATAGCCGCGTTTCATAAAATCGTAACACGATTTTATTTAAATAACTGATACTTACGGTAAGACAATTCAAAAACACGTAATTTAGCTACACATAAATTACTACAAAATCCTTATACCCCCGGGGCAGGAACACCCCCTCCAGAACTAGCAGGCCGGGAGAGTATTCTCAAAAAGGCTGAAGACACAATTAGGCGAACAAAAAAAGTAAGGCCGCCAAGAGTTTCATTTTACTTGGGCTTCGCGGTGTGAGTAAAACCGTTCTCCTTAACCGGATTGATCAAATCGCAGAAACTGGCGGTTGCCGAGCAGCTATCTTCGAAGCGGATCCGGGTCGAACGCTACCGAAGCTCTTAACTACATTCAATAAGATTAATTCACCAATCAAGCTTTGCCCCCTTTTCTTTGCTCATATCATCATATTGATAATGTTTTTTTCAGCCATTTTTTAAAAATAATATCCTGGATGTTATAATTCCCGTTTTTTACAATTATTTCTTTTTTTATGAGACTTGACAGGGCTTTTGAAACCAACGAGCCGGTTTTTAAGTTAACCGATTTTAAAGCGTCAGCATTAAAAAGGTTTGATCCGTCATTCAGTAAAATCAATTTTAATGTTTTCTTTTGATTGATACTTAAGGTTTCCCATAACACGGTGTGTTCCGGACTTCTTTTTTCTATGATGGAATATTCTATTTTTTTAATAGTTTCAGGAGAAAATCCTTTTTTTACCGGTTCTTCCCAAAGGTGAAACAAAAAGTTCTGGATATACATTGGATGATTTTCAAATCGAGCTACAATTTTTTCGATTGACTCGGCATCGAGATGAACGTTTTTCTTCCTGAATAGATTCTGGACCCAGGGTATGTAATGTTTTGTTTCAATTTTATCTAAAGGAAAACTGTCTGCCAATTTATAGAATGCCCGCTTGGTTGAATTAAACATTTCGGTTATTAGATGTTGCCGACTACCTGAAAAGATATAACAGATATTTGAGTGTTGCTGAATAAATGAGCGCAGTCTTTTTTCAAAACCCTCCTCTGAATAATTGGCAACTTCCTGGAATTCATCGAAAGCGATAACCAGTTTACGCTTTTGTGAATATTTTGAAAGAATATTCATCAGCTCCTCTAGGAATATTTTTTCATTAACCGCTTCAAAGGACGGTGAGACAGAAGTGGCCCCTGTGGCCGGATCCAGACTTAAATTCAGTTTGACATTCTTTAAGGCTGTACTGACAGATTTCAGAAGTTTATTAAGATTTGATTCCAGTTGATTTAAGCTTTGAAAGGTTTTGGTAATAAAATCCTTTTCAGATATAGTTCCATACAACTCAACATGCATCGTATCGATATTGAGTTTTTTCCCCTTAATATTACGTATAGCCTGGTGTATTAATGAGCTTTTACCATATCTTCGATGAGAATATAAAAGCACATTCTGAGATCCTTTTATATATTTGAGCAGCTCAGACAGTTCTTTCTCGCGGTTGCAAAAAGACTCCCCGGTAACATAGTTGCTGTAGGCAAATGGATTTTGCATATTTCACCTCATGGTGTACTTCGTCTAGTGTATTATTAATTACACACTTATATTTAAACCATTTAAGATAAATTAAAATACACTCTTGGTGTATTGTCAAGCGAAAATTGCGGAAAAGTTGAGGGGCAATCATCCGGGATAAGGTGTGGCAAACATATTGCCTAAATTCTGCAATTGTCGAGGATGCCGGTCGTAAGATCCCGTACTAGCGGGGAGATACAATGCATCTGGTGTGAAGCTGACCCCCTTGTTTTCATATGGAGATGGCTTCAGCTTCAATTATTTTCATGAAAAGAAAAAAAGTAGCAACTTAATATGTTAAGATGTCCCCCAGATCTGCCGGTCAGGAAAGGGGGTTACTCCACTTTAGCTTGGGAAAACGAGCGAAGTCGGAATCGGTAGAGGCCAACTCGCAACCATGTTCAATGGCAAGAGCTGCCAGATGCGCGTCTGTAACCAGATTGGCGCTAGCCTGCCCATCCGTGAGCATCTGCTGAAATACAGTCCAATGTCGTTCGGTCGGACGAACGACTCTTGTACAAGGTTGGTCCAACCAGCTCTGCACACGGGCAAGGGCTTGTTCGAGGGAGAGCGGGTGCTCGAAGACCCGAGGATTGGTCGCTATCCGAATAAATGCGGACAGAACTGTCCAGCACAGGCAAACAGTTTCAGTCTGGGAGAGCCGGCCATCCCACCATTCACGCGCCTGTTGGTTGCGTGGGTGAAGCGAGTCTTCCGCATACAAGAGAATATTGGCATCGACGAGAATCAACGGGAATCCTCGCCTTCAATTTGGGCCAGCAATTCCTGGATGTTATCTATATTACGGCCGGATCGAAGGCCCATTGCATGAGGTTCTGTTTTGTAACGCCGATACTTGGCAGGTTGTTCTACATGGTCCAAGCCGGCCCGCAGAGCTTCGTTGACAACCGTTTTAAATGGTGTGCGCAATTTGGCCGCAAGGGATCTTGCCCGCTCCAAGACATCATCATCTATTGAAAGTGTCGTTCTCATGATGTCATCATATCATCATTTGAAATGATGTCAAGGCATCACTTGTGCTTTGGGACGAACGTTTTCGCTCAATTGGGGTTCTACTTTTGGGGTTATACTTTGGAAATGGGTTGCGATGACGGAAAAGGCTGAGTGTCATTTTGCCCAATTATCGATTATTAAGTTCGGTATTCGAATAAACTCTTTTTCGTTGTTGGTGACCAGAGTACAGGCGAGCGAAAGTGGACTTTGCGGGGTCATACAATTTAACCATTTTTTGATGCTATCTAAGCTATCGATTACGCTCCCAAGATAGCCAAAAGAAGGAAACGGTTGAAAAACAGATTGACATTAGGGTTTATTTGGAGGTAGACTCCAAATATGAAACAACCTGATCCACCCATACCCCGACCACGGCTATTGGACCGCACCCTTCAATATATAGAAGAAGCGCCAGTTACCGTGCTGCTGGGCGCCCGCCAGACCGGGAAAACTACCCTTTCGCAAATGGCGGCACGCTCTGTTATCAAAAACAGAGGTATGAACGTCCACACGTTCGACCTTGAGCGTGCCGCATCGCGCGCCGCGCTTTCAACCCCGGAAATTACGCTCGAAGGTTTAAAGGGCCTGATCATCATCGACGAAATCCAGCGTCTACCGCAGCTTTTTGAAACATTGCGTCCTCTGACCGACAGGCCGGAAACACCCGCTTGTTTCCTGGTATTGGGCAGTGCCTCACCGGGGC
>JAQYVG010000015.1 GCA_030145595.1 Desulfobacterales bacterium
AAACAGACAGAATACATTCATTCGTCATTCGACACTCGTCATTCGACATTCCTTTAAGATCCATAAATAGAACTCTTCTGCACGGCCATGGCCGCTTCCTGCAGGGCTTCGGCAAAGGTCGGGTGGCCGTGCACCGTGCGGGCAATGTCCTCGCTGCCGGCACCAAACTCCATGGCCAGCACACATTCGGCAATCATGTCGGCCGCGCGCGGCCCGATGATGTGTACACCTATAATCCGATCCGTTTTGGAATGGGCGATAAGTTTGACAAAGCCGTCTTTTTCACCCATACAGCGGGCGCGACCGGCACCGGAGAAAGGATACGTGCCGACGCAGTAAGGGATGTTGCGCTCCTTGACCTGTTCCTCGGTGAGCCCGACAGCGGCAACCTCCGGCCAGGTATAAACCACCGCCGGAATGGTGTCATAGTTGACTTCTCCCGGGAGTCCGGCGATGCATTCGGCCACGGCAATGCCTTCGGCCGAAGCTTTATGAGCCAGCATGGGTCCCGCTATGAGGTCGCCAATGGCATAAATGGTAGGAATACTTGTCCGGTAGGCTTCATCCACAAGGACATGACCGGTGCGGACGTCGGTTTCTACGCCGGCTTCTTCAAGGCCCAGATTCTGCGTCAGCGGCCGCCGCCCGACCGCCACCAGCAGACGATCACAGGACATGGTTTCTTCTTGGCCGTTGGCCTCCAAAGTCACGTTAACCTTGTTCCTGGAAATTTTGGCGCCTGAAACTCTGGTTTTCAGGCGAATGTCCAGCCCCTGCTTCCTGAGAATCCGGTCCAACGTCCGGGCCACCTGGCCGTCCATGGTAGCGGCGATTTGTGGCAGCATTTCCACCACGGTGACCTTGGACCCCAGGCGCAGCCAGACCACCCCCAGTTCCAGGCCGATGTATCCGCCGCCCACAACGCCCAGATGCTTGGGTACTGCATCGAACGCCAGGGCTTCGGTTGAAGTGACAATCCGCCGGCCGTCGAACTCGAGACCCGGGACCTGCACCGGTATACTGCCGGTGGCCAGAATGATGGCCTTGGCTTCAATGATCCGGCCTTTTTTCTTGCCGGTGGAACCGGTTGTCTGCTTCACCTCGATGCGATCTGCTCCGGCCAGGCGGGCGGTACCGTGGAAAATACTGATGCTGTTGCCTTCCAGAAGCTTGCGTACGTTCTCGGTGAGTTCGGCCACAACCTCTTCCTTGCGGGCCATCATGACGGCAAGATCCAGGCTTAGCTTGCCGGTCTTGATGCCGTGGTCGGCAAAGTGATCCTTTGCCAGGTGGAAGTATTCGCTTGAATCCAGCAGGGCTTTGCTGGGTATGCAGCCCACATTCAGGCAGACGCCACCTAAGCGTGGTTCCTTTTCAACACAGGCTGTTTTTAAACCTAACTGGGCGGCACGGACGGCGGCCACATAGCCCCCGGGGCCGCTGCCTATAACGACAAGATCGAACAATTCTTTTTTTGCCATAGCTATATCTCCATTATAATCCGTTCCGGATTTTCAATGTGCTCTTTGATCTTTATTAGGAATGTGACCGCTTCCCGGCCGTCCACGATGCGGTGGTCATAGCTCAAGGCCACATACATCATGGGCCGGACCTGCACCTGGTCATCGATAACCACGGGCCGTTTTTCAATTTTGTGCATCCCCAGAATGCCGCTTTGGGGCGTATTCAAAATCGGCGTACTGAGCAGAGATCCAAAAACACCGCCGTTGGTAATGGTAAAGGTCCCGTCCACCATATCGGCCAGTTCGAGGCGATTAGTTTTGATTTTTTCCACATAATCGACAATGGCCTGCTCGAGCTGGGCGGCACTTAAGTTTTCGGCCTTTGGAATGACCGGCACCACCAGGCCGCGGGCGGTACCAATGGCAATACCGATATTATAATAGTGGTGGTAAACGATCTCATCGCCCTCGATATAGGCGTTGATCTCCGGAAATTCCTTAAGGGCCTCCACGCTGGCTTTGATAAAAAAAGACATGAACCCCAAAGAGACCCCGTGTTTTTGCTTAAAGTCTTCCTTAAACCGGGCACGGATCGACATGGTACGGCTCATGTCGATTTCGTTAAAAGTGGTGAGCATGGCGGTGTTGCGCCGGGCCTCCAGGAGCCGGGAGGCAATGCGCCGCCGCATCGGGCTCATGGGCTTGCGCGTGATTTCTTCGCCCTTGGTCAAAACCGCTGCCGGAGAAATTTCAGGTGCAGAGACCACTAGTTCGCGATGAACCGACGGCAAAGGCTGCTGCGGCACAGCCGCGGCCTGCATCTGCTCAAGATAAAGCAGTACATCGCCTTTTGTAATCCTGTTGCCCGGCCCGGTGCCGGTTACAGCGGTTATATCCAAACCTTTTTCAGCAACCAGCCGCCGTACGGAAGGCGGGAGGATCGGCCGGACTTGAGGCGGCGCCGTTTCCTCCATGGCGGGTGCGGTCGGTGCCGGGACAGGCGCCGGCTCTTCCGGCACTGCCTCCGGGACCGCTTCTACCGGAACCTCAGACGGTGGCGGAAGGGCGGGCTCCGCGGCGGCGGCTTCGGCAACTATGGCTCCTACAACTGCGCCAATAGCGATGGTCGCTCCTGCCGGAACCAGGACTTTTAAAACTCCATCGGCCTCGGCCACGATTTCCAAGGTGACTTTGTCGGTTTCAATCACAAAAAGCGGTTCATCTTTTTGCACCCGGTCGCCTTCCTGTTTGTACCATTCTACCAGTACCGCTTCCTGTATCGATTCTCCAACATGAGGGATTTTAATTTCTATTTCCATATGAACTCCTTCAATAAAATCGCATATGATTTTATAAAACTCCCGCAAGCTCGTTTGCAGGATTAATTTTGCATGAAACAGATGGAACAACCCGACTATATCATGAAAAAATCGAAATTCGCTTTTTTCATGATATAGCCAGGTAAACCCTATAGTTTCCAATGCATAATATGAAATAGCCAGGGAAACCCTGTAGTTTCCAATGCATAAAATGAAAACGGTCAGGGAAACCCTGATTTCTCGCAAGTCAGAGTGGTGCGAGAACAAGGCATTTCAGCCTGAAGACGTAGTATTTTACTTCGAAGGCTGAATAACGCCGTTCCCGTGCCGCTCTGGCTTGCGAGAAAACAGGGTTAGCTGGTTTCGACCTTTGTTAGAGGCCCCACAGCTTCGTCAATAATTGCCGCCTGCTCCTGTTTATATATGTTGGGAAAGCCGGTGGCCGGGCTGGCGGCAGCCCTACGGCCGATATATTCAATCGACTTTCCGGTTAATTTTTCAAGACGGGGCTGCATAAAACGCCAGGCGCCCATATTTTCAGGTTCTTCCTGGACCCAGCAGTAATACCGGGCCTGTTTGTATTTTTGAAATGCGGTTTTCAGTTGTTTGGCGGGAAAAGGGTAAAACTGTTCCAGACGCACAATGGCAATATTACTTTTTGTCAGTTCCCGGCGTCTTTGCAGCAGTTCATAAAAAATCTTGCCGCTGCAAACAAGGATGCGGTCGGGTTTTATCAATGTATCGGGATCATCAAGGACTTCCCGAAAGGAGCCCGAGGTCAGATCCGCAAGATCGGAAACCGCCAGCCGGTGGCGCAAAAGGCTCTTGGGCGCCATTATGATCAAAGGCTTTCGAAAATCGCTCTTTACCTGGCGGCGCAACCGGTGAAAATACTGCGCCGGGGTCGTCATGTTGCAAACCTGCATATTATCGTCGGCACACAACTGGAGAAAACGCTCCAGCCGGGCACTGGAGTGTTCCGGTCCTAGTCCTTCCCACCCGTGCGGGAGCAACAGTACCAGGCCGCTTAGGCGCCGCCATTTAGATTCACCGCTGGCGATGTAAAGATCGATAACCGCTTGGGCATTGTTGGCAAAATCACCGAACTGGGCTTCCCATATCACAAGCCCCAGGGGTTGTGCCTGTGAGTACCCGTATTCAAAACCCATAATGCCGGCTTCGGAAAGCATGCTGTCGTAAACCAGAAAGGGGGCCTGGTTTTTGCCGAGGGCGTTTTGCGATGTAAACTCTTGGCCGGTTTTGGCATCTACCAGCACGATGTGTCGCTGGCTGAAGGTGCCGCGGCCGCTGTCCTGACCGCTCAGGCGGACCGGAACACCATCAGTCAGCAGGGAGGCAAAGGCCAGAGCTTCGGCATTGGCCCAGTCGATCCCGGTTCCTTTTTCAACGGCTTCCAGCCGCTTGTGCAGCAGGCGTGCCAGTTTGATGTTCGGGGAAAAGTCCTTTGGAACCGTATTCAGTTTGCGGGCGAGGGTGATGAGCTTTTTGCGGGCAACACCGGTTTTCACGATCGTATGGGAGTAATTGCCGTGAAAACCGTGCCAGTTTTCGTAAAATCGGGATTGGGGGAATACGCAGGCGCTTTGCCGAACCATCTGGAAGGCGTCTTCAAGCTCCCCTGTGATTGTTTTTTCGAGCTGTTTGATATCAGCGGTTTTAATCCGGCCTTCCTCCAGCAGCTTCCGGGCGTACATGCCGTAAAGCGGGGGCCGCTCCCGGATGCGGTCGTACATCAGCGGCTGGGTAAAGTAGGGCTCGTCGCCTTCGTTGTGGCCGTATCGGCGGTAGCAGATGACATCGATGACAACATCCTTGTTAAACGCCAGCCGGTACTCGGCGGCAAGCCGCATGACATGCACCGCAGCTTCAGGGTCTTCCCCGTGCACATGAAAGATGGGGACCATCAGCATTTTGGCCATGTCGGTGGCATAACGGGTGCTGCGGGCATCTTCGGGCAGCGTTGTATAGCCGATCTGATTATTGATCACCAGGTGGATGGTGCCCCCGGTGGTGTAACCGGCCAGTTGGCTCATGTTCAGGGTTTCGGCCACGATTCCCTGTCCGGCAAAGGCGGCATCGCCATGGATCAGCAGCGGTAAAATCAGGTTCTGATTATCGGTACCCAGCAGTTCCATCCGGGCGCGGGCAAATCCTTGAACAACAGGATCGATCGACTCCAAATGGCTGGGATTGTTGAGCAGGATGATGCGCAGCAGATGATCGTCGTCTGTTTTGATGTCTCCCATATAGCCGTTGTGGTATTTGACATCGCCGGCTCCAAACTGGCTGTACGGATCCGAGCAGCTTTCAAATTCGGTAAAAATTTCTTCGTAGCTTTTACCGAGGATATGGGATTGAACATTCAAGCGGCCGCGATGAGCCATCCCCATGATAATCTCCCGGCACCCCTGCGCGCCTGCAAAACGGACCAAATCATAAAGCATGGCGATAATCGCCTCGGCCCCTTCAAGGGAGAAGCGGGTCTGACCTAAATATTTTTTATGGAGGAATTGCTCAAAAAGGGTGGCCCGGCAAATCTTTTCCAGGATGGAAACCTTGGTTTTGCTGTCCATCTCCAGTCGATTGTGAACCGGCTCCATGCGATCCTGCAGCCAGCGGCGCTCTGCCGGGTCCTGCAAATGCATGAATTCGACCCCGATAGAGCGGCAGTAGGTCTCCTTCAGTGTTTTGATGATGTCCCGAAGCGCCGCCCGCCCGGTCTTGAGCAAGTCCGGGGCGGAAAATTCTGTGTCCAGATCTTTAAGAGTCAAGTCAAAGGCAGGAAGGTCCAGCAGGGGGTGGTCGGTAGGGCAGACCACCAGCGGGTCCAGACATGCCAGCAAATGTCCCACATCTCGATACCGGTGGATGAGCGCTTGGACGCGAGATTGTAAAAGTGCCTGGTCTTCGTCACAGACCGCCGGCACGCCGGATTCTCCGGCACCGGCCATTTCAAAGCCTTCAAAGAAAAAACGCCAGTCACTAGAAACCGCATTCGGATCGGCTTTCCACTCCTGGTACTGGGAGTCGATATAGCCTAAATTCAACGTTTCAAAAAGGGCCATGGGGGTTTTCCTCTTTTTGCTCTTTGAACCATGTCACTACCAGGTTGGAAATCTGCCGGCTATGCTGTGCTTTGCTGAACATGTGATCTGCATCCGGAATAACGGCCAGGGTTGTGCCCACGGGATTCAAGGCGTGTGCCTGATGAGCCTCCTGCACGGGTATAATTTCGTCGTGATCACCGTGGACTACCAGTAAAGGCTGCTGCAAAGCGGCAACAACTTGCGGGAGATTATATTGCCCGGCGTCGGCAAAAAACCGGTTTGCAAGCTCCAGCGAGCGCCCGCGGCTGCTGAAGGAGACGCTGCCGGAGCTTTGGAGCTGTTGACGCTGATCAGGGCTTAAAAAATGGGCTGCGTCCAACCCCGACAACCGCCCTGCCAGGACGCATACAGCCTTGACAATGTCCAGCTGGGCGGCGGTGAGCAGGGCAATTGCAGCGCCCATGCTGTGCCCGGCAAGACCTATCCAGACGGCGCCTTCTCTCGCCAGCAAAGCGGCGGCCGTCTTCATTTCGGAAATCTGTTTGGAATAGGTCGATTCCTCAAATTCGCCCTCGCTTTGACCGTTGCCGGAAAAGTCAAATCGCAGAGCCATAAAATCTTCCAGGATCAGGTCGCTGCATATCCGGCGCAAGATGGTGGTATGCCGGCTGCAGGTGAAGCAGTGCCCGAAGACGATGCCGCACCCGGTGGGTGCGTCCGGCAAATGGAGCGTCCCGGTGAGTTTCTCACCATAGTCGTTATCAAAGTGTACTAGCTGCTCCACAAAAGACCTTTAAAATTATGGTTCTTCTCCAAATTAATTGGAGAAGAGGGTCCAAGGATCCAAGGGGTCGAGGGGTCAAGTGTCTGCTTTCAAACAATTTTATTATAGTTGTGAGTATCCTTTCAACTTTTGCTATACTTAAAGGAATGTCCGCTGCAGCCTTTCTTATCTATAATGTTAAACAGGACCATTCTTCTTCAGAGGATACATTTGTGTTGCAGTTTTTATATAGATGCAAACATAGCCAATATAACTTCTGCATCATTTTTAAGGCATAGATATTTTAAAGTATTTCACTCGAACCCTTGAATCCTTGAGCCCTTGAATCCTTAGGATCACTCTAATATAAAGTGAAATGTTTGGTTTAGAAATGATTTTTTTAATTTAGTTGAACGGAGGCCGCGATGTCAATATTTAAAAGTTTTGCTTGACCTTAACCGCAAGTAATTTTTTATAATACATCAAGATTTTCCGAACACATAAAACTTGCAAAAAAACAACTGTTGTGTACATGAAGTTCAAGGAGATACGAAGCTGTAAGGACTTAACGTCTAAAAAAAGAGCTGATTTGATGACCGATACGGTCGGCAATAAATGGTTCTGTGCGGAACTGCCTGTAGTTGATTACCGGCAAATCCTGGATTTGCAGCGGCAGCTTGCTGATGCCAGAAGTAACGGGGTCATTGACCGTGATATCGTCTTACTGCTGGAACACTCTCCTGTTTTCACACTGGGACGCCGGGGAGGCCTGGAAAGTCTGAAAATATCCAGAACGTTGTTGGAAAAATCGAACATCCCGATCATTCAGACCGAAAGGGGCGGCAACATTACATTTCACGGACCCGGCCAGCTGGTGGTTTATCCGATTATCGATCTGCAAGCAGCCGGCATGCAAGTACTGGATTATGTGGCCAGCCTCGAGGAAATTATGATCCGGGTGTTAGCAGATTGGGGGATATTTGCTGATCGCAATCCTGCAAACCGTGGAATCTGGATCAAAAACAGCAAAATCGGCAGTATCGGTATTGCTGTGCGGCAGGGAGTCTGCTATCATGGCTTTGCATTAAACGTCGATCTCGCGCTCAACCCCTTTGGCTGGATACATCCATGCGGCTTTAAAGATATCGGCGTGACCTCCATGCAGCGGGAACTTTCAGAAAGCGTATCCGTAAATCAGGTGCGGGGGGCGATCAAACGTCACCTGGAATCCTGTTTTGGTGTCAAACTTATATCGACAACCCTGCCGGAACTAAAGAATTTTATAAATTAACTGCAAATGAACAAACCCACTTGGCTGAAAAAGAGGCTTCCGAAAGAAGCGGATTATGAAAATGTCCGAACACTTCTTAAAAAGAGCCGGCTTCATACCGTCTGTCAGGAAGCAAACTGCCCTAATTTGTGGGAGTGTTTTTCCCGCAATACGGCGACCTTTTTGATCATGGGGGACCGCTGCACCCGCGACTGCCGGTTTTGTGCCATTGCTCACGGGCCGACAAGTCCTCTGAATCCGAGAGAACCGATCAGAGTGGCCGAGGCCGTGGAGACTTTGCAGCTTCGCTATGTGGTCATTACGTCTGTCACCCGCGATGATCTTGCAAACGGCGGTGCCGATTTTTTTGCCCGGACGGTATATGAGATTAAAAAGAAAGTTCCGGAAATTTTGGTCGAGATCCTGGTTCCGGATTTTCAAGGAGTTATTGAGGCTGTTAGGACAATTGTTGAGGTTCGTCCCGATGCTGTGAGCCACAATATGGAAACGGTTGCGCGTCTTTATGCTGATGTCCGGCCGGAGGCCGGATACCGTCGTTCCCTTGACCTTTTAAGACGTGTAAAATCATGCGATCCCACAATTTACACCAAGTCCGGGCTTATGTTAGGGCTGGGGGAATCTGACGAAGAAATCCTTGAGACGCTTCAGGATCTGCTTGAAGCCGGATGCAGCCTGCTGACCCTGGGCCAGTATCTTCAGCCGACACCACAGCATCTGGCGGTTCAACGCTTTGTTTCTCCTGAAACGTTTGACAAATGGCGTGAAATCGCTCTGGAAATGGGATTTGCCGGAGCCGCCGCCGGACCGTTTGTTCGCAGTTCATATCAGGCCCGCGAACTTTACCGGACGGTATCAATTTGACTCGGGTATAAACTGCATTAAAGTATAGATGTTGATGTAAGATCGGCTTTCGTAAATAGTCTATTTTTCTATACTTAAAATTAAAGGAGCGTTAGTCATGATAGATAAAAGTCAACTGTGTGAAAAAATAAGAGAATTATATCCGGATATCGGCGAGTGCGGAATCGATGTCAATGTCGATTATAACGAAGAACAGAAAGCTTGGGTAGTCGATCTCAAAAAGGATCATCTCGAGTTGAAGACTTTTTTAGAAGACGGGGACGCTGAATCGTGCCTGCTAGGCAAACAGTGTGTCAGCCTGGGCATTGAAATAGCACAGCTCAAAGATAACATTGCACAGCTTTAACTCAGAACTGCTCATCACGTGCAAGATGAGCAGTTTGGGTTTGATATTAAGGCGACGACGGGAGGACGGATGAAATGAGTATCGATATAACCGTGAAGATCGGCGGTGAAGCCGGCCAGGGGATACAGACCATGGGGCATATGCTGGCACTGGTGTGCCGGGAGGCCGGCCTGTATTTAATGGCCATCAATGATTTTGAGTCCAGGATAAGGGGCGGACACAGTTTCTTTCAGATTCGGATATGCGATAAGCCGGTGCAGGCGCCGCACCACAAGGTTCATCTGCTGGTGGCATTAAACCGGGAGACGTATGATTTGCATAAGGGGCAATTAGCTTCCGGCGGCCGGGTTATCATGGACGAAATTGACGGGTCCGGGGAAGGAGACCTCATTGCGCTTCCTTTTAGCGAACTTGCCAAAAAAGCCGGCGGCATGATTTTCGCCAATACGGTTGCCGCCGGAGCCTGCCTGGCGCTTTTGGGGACACCGTTTGAACTATTCAAAAAAGTGCTTTCCAAGCAGTTTGGTAAAAAGGGCGCTGATGTTTTAGAGAAAAATTATTATGCCGCCGAGCTGGGCTACCAGGTCGTTAAAGAAGTCGCCTTCAAATGGTCGTTTGAGTGGAGGGCGGACAAGCCCAAAGGAGCGCTGATGGACGGTTCCAAAGCCATTGCTCTGGGCGCCCTTGCCGGCGACTGCCGTCTGGCGGCATTCTATCCCATGTCTCCGGCCACCGGAATTATGACCCACCTGAGCTTGCTTTCAGACCGTTTTCCGCTGATTGTTGAACAAGTAGAAGATGAAATTGCCGCCGTGAATGCGATTATCGGAGCATCTTTTGCCGGGACAAGGGCCATGACATCTACATCCGGAGGCGGTTTCTGCCTGATGACCGAAGGTCTGGGACTTGCCGGGATTACGGAAACTCCCATTGTAATCGTGAATGCCCAGCGGCCGGGACCGGCAACGGGACTTCCCACCCGGACCGCCCAGGGCGACTTACATTTTGTCATCCGGGCTTCCCAGGATGAATTTCCGCGATTTGTTTTTGCTCCCGGCATGCCGGACGAAGCTTATGAAATAACCTCCAGGGCGTTTCATCTTTCAGAAAAGTACCAGGTTCCCGCAATTATCCTTATTGATCAGTATCTGGCGGATTCCATGTACATTGCCCAAAAACCGTATGTCGCACCGGAACGTATCGAGAGGTTCATTGCGCAGGATGATGATATGGAAAACCCACAGCAGTACAAACGGTTTGCGGTCACATCTACCGGGGTGTCGCCGCGGGCGCTGCCCTGTGCAGGCAAAGCCTTGGTAGTAATATCGAGTGACGAACACCGCGAAGACGGGCATATCAGCGAAGCAATTCCCGACAGGATCGCCATGGTCGACAAGCGCAACGCCAAAGTGCCCTTTATGATCAAAGAGATGAACCCTCCCAAAGAATATTACGGCGAGTCCGGGACACTCCTTGTGGGCTGGGGCTCCACCGAAGGGGCCGTCAAAGAAGCCGTTGACCGGCTGCGAGATGAAGGCAGTGATATCGGCTGTTTGAATTTTGTAGATTTGTGGCCCTTTCCCGCTGATGCTGCTGTAGACGCCCTTAAAAAAACAAAGCAATTTTTAATGGTAGAACAGAATTCCACCGCCCAATTAGGTCAGCTTTTAAGAGAACAGACCGGATTTGTCCACTCGGGAGCAATATTAAAATATGACGGCAGGCCCTTTTATCCGAACGAAATCGTTGACGGCGTCAAAAAGTATGTGAGGTGATATTATGGTCGGTATCAAAGATTATGAGTCTTTGTATAAAAATCAGTGGTGCCCGGGATGCGGAAATTTCGGGATTTTGGAGGCCATGAAGGACGCCTTGGTCAGTCTTGAAATTCTGCCGGAAAAGCTTTTGATCGTATCCGGCATCGGACAGGCCGCAAAAACTCCCCATTTTTTAAAATGCAATATGTTTCACGCCCTGCACGGTCGTGCGCTGCCCCTTGCCACCGGTGCCAAGTTGGCCAATCACGATCTGAAAATACTGGTTAATTCCGGCGACGGGGACTGTTACGGTGAGGGCGGCAATCATTTTATGCACGCCATCCGGCGCAATGTAGATCTCACTCTGCTGGTACACAATAACAAAACCTACGGCCTGACCAAAGGCCAGGCTTCGCCCACTTCGGATTTCGGTATGGTCACACCGATGCAGCCTCGTGGTGTTATTTCGGAACCATTTAACGGTCTTGCAGTGGCATTGGCCTTAGGTGCCGGATTTGTTGCCCGCGGCTTTTCAGGTAATCGGGAACATCTGAGCAGACTGATCCGGGAAGGAATGCAGTTTAAAGGCTTCAGCCTGATCGACATCATGCAGCCGTGCGTTTCCTTCAACCGTATCAACACCTACAACTGGTACAAAAAGCGGGCCTATGACCTGTTTGAAGAAGACTACATGCCGGATGACTTGGAAAACGCCATGAAGCTTGCCCGCCAGTGGGGAGATAGAATACCCATCGGTGTTTTATATCGAAAAGAAAAACAAAACTTTGCAAAGCACATCGATGTTTTAAACAAGGGGCCTTTGATCTCGCAACAGTACGACCCGGCAAGACTTCAGGCAGTACTGGATGCTTGATACCGGATACTGGATGCTGGTTAAAGCGTAGCGGAAAGGAAAAAAACCCGAATCTCTGTGACCTCTGCCTGCCCCGTAGGTCTGGAAGATCGTACTGGGGCGAGCTCTGCCTGCCCAGTTAAATCTTAGTTGACCTTATTTAACCGGGGCGAGAGACAAAAACAATCGCTGCGGCTCTGCGGTGAAATTACTTTAAGAATAGGCTCATAAATGGATTTTAGAGAAGAAAAAGACTCCATGGGAACAGTGCGTGTACCTGTGGATGCTTATTTTGGCCCGCAGACACAGCGGGCGGTGGAAAACTTTCCCATTAGTGGTTTGACACTTCCAGCGGCGTTCATGCATGCACTTGCACTAATAAAGCAATGTGCCGCCCGGGTGAACGCAGAACTCGGCCTTCTGAATGCGGACATCTCCAAGGCGATTATTAAAGCAGCCCGGGAGGTGATGGATGGAAAATTTAATGACCAGTTCGTGGTGGATGTGTTTCAAACCGGATCGGGGACCTCGACAAATATGAACATGAACGAAGTCGTCGCCTCCAGGGCCAACGAGATCATCACCGGCAAAAAGGGAGACAAGACACCGGTTCATCCCAATGATCATGTCAACCTGGGCCAGTCTAGCAACGATGTCATCCCGTCGACGATTCATATTGCCGCTTCAATATCCATCAAAAAGGACCTGATTCCTTCACTCGATTTGCTGCACAAAACGATCGCAAATAAAGCAGCAGAATTTGATCGTATTAAAAAAATCGGTAGAACTCATTTGCAGGATGCCGTGCCCATGACCCTCGGGGATGAGTTTTCAGGATACGCCCGGCAGATAGAACTGGGCATAGAAAGAGTTGCGCTGGTTGTGGAAAGGCTGGCAGAACTGGCGCTGGGGGGCACAGCCGTCGGCACCGGTCTGAACACCCACCCGGAATTTGCCGCCAAAGCAGTCGCTCTGATTTCGGACTATTGCGACTTGACCTTTAAGCCGGCCAAGAACCGTTTCGAAGCGCAGGCCGCCCGGGATGCTGCCGTAGAGACCAGCGGAGCTTTAAAAACCATCGCCGTCAGTCTGGTTAAAATTGCCAACGATGTTCGCTGGCTGGCTTCGGGACCTCGCTGCGGGCTGGGAGAAATCAATATTCCCGCTTTGCAGCCCGGCTCTTCGATCATGCCGGGAAAAGTTAACCCGGTCATACCGGAAGCAGTAATCCAGGCGGCCGCCCAGGTCGCCGGCAACGACATCACCATTATGCTGGGAGGACAGGGGGGCAATTTTGAACTAAATACCATGCTGCCGGTAATAGCTTATAATCTATTGCAGTCGATTTCTCTGCTGGCGGCAACATCAAAAGTTTTTGCCGAAAAATGTATCCGGGGCATTACTGCCAATCGTGAGGTGTGTGAATCTTATATCGAAAGAAGTCTGGCCCTGGCGACCGGCCTGGTTCCGCATATCGGCTACGACCGGGCCGCCGCAATTGCTAAAAAGGCCCATGAAACCGGCAAAACCATCAAGGAGATTGCATTGCAGGAAGACATCCTGCCCCAAGATTTGTTAAACAAGTTACTATAACCCTAATCGAGCCAAAAAAGAATTATTTATCACGTTTTAAAAAGCTAAGGAGACGAGTGATGACTAAAAAACGCTATCAGATTAAAACAGCATGTCCCCAATGCGGCTGCAGTGCGGTTCAGCATCTTTCAACGGAGCAAATCAAGGAAAAGTTCGGCGATGTTCCCAACGTTGAAATGGAATGCGGGGAATGCACGCAGAAGTATATGACCGAGATGGAAACAGCCTGTCCGGAATGGGCCCAAGACTGCAAACTTCAGGATTGAGCAGAAAATCGATGTACTAATGTCTTCGCAAAATTTTTGTAGAAGAGAAGTTGAATTTCATTTGATGATTTATCCATTAATGTCGAGCTTATTTTAATCAGAATGCAGTCCGTTTCCGCCAGCACCGTAGCCGTTCGGGCCTGTCCGCTGATATAGGCCATCTCCCCAAAACACTCACCAGCGACAATAGATGCAATATCCTTATCATTTTTCCTGATTTTAACACTGCCGTCCAGAATAATATAAAACGTATCATCGATATCACCTTCGGCCACGATAACTTCTCCTTTAGTAAATTTTAGAATAGAAACGGCCGTTAACATTTCCTTAATCTGTTCTTTAGTAAAATTCCGGAAAAACGCGGCGTGATTTACAAAGTCCACGGCATCTTTAATTTCACCCTCTAAAAATGTTTCGGTAATACCCCGTGACGCCACACGCAGGTCATAGGCAAAGTCCATGCAAGTCTGATACCGTTTTGCGGGGTCTTTTGCTAAGGCTTTTGTAATAATGTCGTCAAAGATACCGGGCAACTCCGGCTTTAGTTCAGTTACGGGGGTCGGATCCTCATTAGTAATTTTATACATGATGGCATAACTGTTTTTACCCGAAAAAGCCACTTCTCCGGTTAAAAGCTCGTACAGTACACATCCCAACGAGAATACATCACTATAACTTCCAATGGTTTCTTCCTTTAACTGCTCAGGCGACATGTAGCTCGGGGTGCCCCATACCCCCATTTCATAGGTCTCCTGTGTCATCTGCGCGATCCCGAAATCGGTAATTTTAGGTATGCCTTCCTTGTTCAGCATGATATTGGACGGATTGATATCCCTGTGGATAATGTTCTGTCTGTGGACGTAATCGATGGCGTTGCAAGCACCAAAAATGATCTCTAAAACCTTACTGGTGGGTAAAAGATGATCTTTGTGGCAGTATTTTTCCAGGGTGGTTCCCTCAACATACTCCATAGTGATGTAGCAAAAACTGTCGTGCATCCCCATATCGTAGATGATGACCATGTTTTGATGAGTCAGTCTCCCGGCCGATTGAGCTTCAACAAAAAATCTCTCAATAGCGCGATCCGAGATTGGTTGTAAAATCTTGATGGCAACATTGCGTTTGATGAAAGGGTCCGTCCCCAGGTAAACAATACCCGACGAGCCATATCCCAGCTCGCGGACAATTTTATACCTGCCTACGGTTTTTAGATCGGCTAAAGCATCTTTTAGATCAGGACGAATAGAGCTGTCTGTCATTGCTTTTCTCCGTGAGCCCCTCGAAAAACCCCCTTTTCCCCAGATCTCCTAGCATGGACAGGTCGGTCGCAGTGTAGTGGAGATCCCGTTGAAAATAAAGCAGGGAGCCAAACAGGTCATTTCCATTTTAACCACGAAGGCCACGAAGGACATCTCCGTGTTTCTTCGTGTACTCTGTGGTGCACAACTATTTTGCCGTAAGAAGCACAAATTTTGCAATTAATTGACTAAAGCAAATTGTGCTTTAATGTCAAGAAGATAGTTTGCAGAAAATTTTTGATGGGTATTTTAGTAACCGTTCAGGAGTTCAGCCGTCTTCGCATAGCTTCGCCGTGCCAAGGGGTTCAAAGGTTCAGCCGCTTACGCTGAAGCTAAGTCATACCAAAAGATTTGGAGTCGGAATCTTCGACAGGCATAGCGCGCTATTCTGAGGATTGCAGAAAATCGAGAACGCAGCCCTGGGCCGATGGAACATCCCGAGTTCCCTATCGGGGAAGATGCCGTTTATGGATGGACACTAGCCAGGGTACGCGTTCTCTTCACCCACGGACAGGGCTTGAACAGTAAGCGCTTCCGGCCCCTTGCTAATTGTTTCAAGATATTTTCTCATTTCTAGGGCATGATCATGCTTGGGAAACTTTTTAATCAGCAAGGCCATGACCTTTCTGGCCCGGGCTTTATTATTCAATCTTTCATTGAGAATTTTAGCTATAAAAAAGTAAACTTCTGCAATCAGAGCGTGCTTTGGATGCACTTTGGTAAAATGAACGCCGGCATCGTAGGCATCCTGGGCTTTACCGCTTTGCGCCAGAAATTGTGTGATCTCAAACAGGGTTTTGGGATTAGGCGTAAAGCCGGAGTTATGTCCAATACATTCTTTGTATACTTCATAGGCTTGAGATTTTTGATTTTCTTTGCTCAACAGGTCCAAATGGGTGACGGAGTGAATCAACCATTCAGGGATTTGCTTGTTTTCTTTTAAAAGATCGGAGTAAATCCTGGAAATATCCAAATTGTTAATTTTCCCCTGGGTTTCATTTTTTATCAATATTATCGCATCCTCAGTTCGTCCGTCCAATCTTAAAGTGTCTATCCTGTTTAAAAGAGCCTCTTCTGGATCTTGGGGCTCATCTTCCATCTGGGCAGTGACAACTTGGACCGTATCCTCGGACTTTTCAGAAAAGAGTGATTTGATTTTTGCCCAGAACACGCTTAAAAATGCAATAATAGCCACGATTATAGCTTTCCCTGCTTTGGCCAGAAATTTAAAAAGTCCGAACTTGGCTGCCCCGGCACCGGCCCCGCCGGCAACCAGAGCTATCAAACCGTATTTTGCAATTTTATCTCCCTGAACATACTCTGCATAGGATTTCCCTTCTTTATAGGAAAAATTTTCAATGATCTGGCTAAGCGTGGGTTTCAGGGCATCGAGAGTTTCCGGGTCAGTAACCAGGACAATCGACATATAACCGTAGCGACCGAGCAGCCGGGTATTATAGTTTACGATCTGCTCATTCTCTGATTCGCCCAGCAGTGCCCAAACCAGATTATGCGATTCTTCGTCATAATGCGGTTTTTCGTACCATCCAACGACATTTAAAGGAGCAAAACCATTCTTGGCCCGCTGCTTATTGGCATAATCGGTAGCCTTCTTAATAGTTTTCAAAAGCGCTTCTGAGTCGATGCTCTCCTTCTCATCATCTTTCACATACCCAATCGAGTCGTATTCAAATACGATAAACCAGTTTTCTTCCTCTTTAGACGTAATTAATCCGACCTCTTTGTTGCTTGTGGGGTTCCCGATAGATTCCATCAATCTTTTAGTGTCGCCGGCACCTGCAAATATTGCATCACTGCCGATAAACGTATGGGCGATATCATTGCCCAAATCTACAAATCCAGACCCTTCGATCCAGTTCAACGGCGGCTGTTGAGAGAAGCCGGCCCCGGGCATAAAAAAAAGAATAAGCAGGATAAAAACAAAGCCTCTTACTAATTTGTTTAAAGGTTGATCTATGATATCCATCTTTATCCTCCCGGAACTAATCATTCTTTACTTAAATGCTCACTTTCATCACGTAATCAACTCAAGCGTTTTGCTCAAATCGATGAACTACTGCACTTTTTTATCTTATCGCCATTTTTATTAATAACTTGAGCAAAAAAATCCTTTGTACTGAAGATCCCTGCAGTCCCGGTAGCGGGACTTTCGCTACATTACGACAAGGCTTCGGCAAGTTGAGTCGAATCGGGGTATAATATTACTCTTAGAAAGGAAGCTTTTATTCTTAATTATATGCAGAATGGTGTAAAGGATAACAAAGACGAGCACCCGACTCGGCTGAGCTCGGCGCAGGCTGAACGGGGAACTTTGAACTGTGAACGTCTACCTTTTTTCTATTCGTATCATTGATGACGCGTGTGGCAGTCATCCAAACATCTTACACATTTTTCCGGGTCTAACTTGCCGGATGAACAATAATCCAAAAATGCTTCAACCCAGTCCTTGCCCGCCCTGGGGCATTTATAGATAAAATCAAAGAAAAACAATAGTTTTTCCAACGATTTATTGTCAATAACATGCTCCATGCGGCAAGCTGTTAATTCTGCCGTTTCTTCATCAAGCTGCAGAATCATTAACAGAAAATCTCTGAGTACAGCATGCCGGTGTGTGATTTCTTTGGCAAGCTTTTTGCCTTTTGGGGTTAGGGTGATAAAGCTGTACGGTTCATAATTGATCAGATTTTTTTCTTTCAGGTTTTTCAGGGCACTTGTAACAGAACCACGCTGGACTTCCATTCTTGCGGCAATATCTTTTGCCCGGGCCACTTTTTGGGACTGTTCTAATTTAAGTATTACCTCAAGATAGTCTTCCAGACTTTCTGAAAGTTTATCACTTTTCTTCATATTGCCTCCTACCCGCGTTTTGGCTCCAGTTTATACCATCTTAAATGTTAAGTCAATGCATATATAGTATCTGTAATCTATCTTTTTTCTTGACATTATATATTGTTTGGCTTATCTAACTATATTGGGTGGTCATAAAATTGATGAGTTCGCAAAAAGTCTCATGCATCACGTTTTAGATTTTAGATTTATTTACGAATACTTTAAACTTAAAACCTAAACTTAATACGTTTGTAGAAAGAAGCTCAGGAGGTATGTAGTATAAATGATGGAATCACCAGAGATTAAAACCCACGGAACGGGATATAATAAGGGGAAACAAGGCGTTGTCGTTGTCGGCAACATGAATGTGGGAAAAACCAGCCTGTTTTCAAGAATATGCGGTAAAGCAACAATGAGAATTAATATACCCGGCAATACGGTTTCCATCAATACCGGACGTATCAAAGGAACTGATATGGATGCGTTTGATACACCCGGTATTTACTCGATATTTTCGAACAACGAGGACGAGAGGGCTTCCAGAGATATCCTTCTGCCCCACAAAACCGACTATGACATTCAGGGAATTATTTTGATGGCAGATGCGAAACACATGAAACGTTCCATCGCTATTGCCCTCCAATATGCAGAGTATGGCCTTCCAATGCTCCTTAACATCAACATGATTGACGAGGCAACATCTCGCGGGATTGAAATCGATTACGACAAACTTACGGAAATTCTCGGTATCGATGTCTGTACTACTATTGCCAGGGAGGGGATCGGGGTTCAAAAAGTAATCGCAAATCTGGCGGATATGAGAACAGCAAAAAATCTAACCAAGTACCCGGACTGGATTGAACAGTTTCTTGAAATAGTATCAAAACTACTCAAAACGGATGATATCTCCCCAAGAGCCATAGGTCTCCTGTTGCTTACAGGAGACAGTGGGATTGAGGAATGGATCGAAAGCAAATTCGGCCCGGGGATGCTGGAGCAACTCAAGGACCTGGCCGAAGAATACCGCAAAGAGGAGCAGGCGTCGTGCAGAATTCTTTTTGCAAACCTGTACAATAAAAAAGCCGAACAGATTATTAATACGGTTCAAAAGACAGAACCGCCCGCCAAAAGTCCTTTCATTGTGAGGTTTGGGGACTGGTGTACTCAGCTTTCCACGGGAGTCCCTATCGCCATAGCTGCATTGTATATCGTGTATTTGTTCGTAGGATCCTTTGGAGCAACATTATTGGTCGACACTATTAACGGAGTCATTTTCGAAGGTTATTTGATCCCATGGACAACAAAACTTGTTACTCCCATACCCAGTGCCTTCATACGGGATATGGTTGTGGATCCTGATTTTGGAATTCTTCCAACAGGGGTTTTTTTGGCGCTGGGATTGGTATTGCCGGTGCTTTTTTGTTTTTATATCGCCTTTGGAATACTTGAAGACTCAGGATATCTTTCCAGGCTGTCAATCCTGCTCGACAAAGTTTTCCAGAAAATGGGTCTTAACGGAAAAGCTGTCATCCCGCTTGTAATGGGTTTTTCATGTGTAACTATGGCTATCCTCACCACACGTATGCTGGATACGGAAAAAGAAAAAAACATCGCAACATTTCTCCTTCTACTCGGGATGCCCTGCGCTCCGCTGCTGGCGGTTATGTTCATCATATTAGGCAAAATGCCTTTATCAGCTTCAATTACTGTTTTTGGATTGATCTTTTCTCAAATTATTATCGCCGGAATTATTGTAAACAAAATATTGCCGGGCAGACGAATTCCGCTTTTAATGGAAATTCCACCCATGAGACTGCCTAAGCCTCTTCAAATATTGAAAATGTCTGCCGCAAAAACATACTTCTTCATGAAAGAGGCTGTCCCTGTCTTTATTATGGCATCGCTTGTTGTCTTTCTATTCGAGAGAATGGGTGGACTGGCAGCATTAGAACGAGCGGCCGAACCTGTAATCCATGGTTTCATGGGGCTTCCAGTAAAGAGTGTGCAGGTATTTATTAAAACATTAATACGAAGAGAAAGCGGTGCTACAGAAATTGAGCATCTCAGCAGCATTTATGACAATGTTCAGCTGGTTGTTAACTTGTTGGTGATGACCTTTCTCACACCCTGTATGAACGCAATTATTGTTTTATTCAAAGAACGTGGGAGCAGAGCAGCTATCGCCATCATGGGTACCGTTATGATTTATGCGATACTCACCGGAAGCATGGTAAACTATACCTGCCGTTTATTAGGTATTACGTTTTCGTAAACATTACAAATTGGCTTTACCGAACGGTAAATAAGGGGCTTTGTAAGCGTTCAGCAACTTAGGCACATGACAAGTGACAAAAAGACTTTTGCGTATTATAATCTTAGTGCCTTCCCGCCGGCCAAGCTCCTCCGCCGAAGCTTCAGCGCTCTGGCAAAGGCGGAAGTCTTGTGCGGCGGACAGGTGTGGCTGAACTATTAAGGAGATTCAATTATGCTGAATGAGAAACAAGAAGAAATTATGGAAGCTATCTGGTGCGCCGGTGAAAACAAGAACTATTCCATCGACGCCATCAAGAAGAGATGTATCGTCGCTTTTACTGAAGCTGACCTTGCAGAGCTTGAAAGGCAGGACCTGATCGTCTCCCATGCCGACAAGATCCTTCTCTCGGGTGAGGGTAAACTTATAGCCGAAGCAATTATGCGGCGGCATCGTCTGGCCGAGGTGCTGGTGTCGAGTATTCTTAGACTCAAAAATTCCTCTATGGAAGAAGTTGCCTGCAAAGTAGAACACTGCCTGGAGCCTGAAGTCGAAGAAGCTATCTGCACGTTGCTGGGGCATCCGGAGATCTGCCCGGACGGAAAGCCGATTCCGAAAGGCAAATGCTGCAAAAAAAAGCTGAATAAAATTAGCAGCACCGTGGTCAGCTTAAGCGAGCTCAAGCCCAGCGAAAGCGGCAAGATCACGTACATTAAACCCGGCAACCATTCCAATTTACATCAACTGCTATCCTTTGGGCTGCAACCCGGTGTTGTTGTAGCTGTACACAGAACAAATCCTGCCTTTTGTATTAAATTTGAAAACACAGAGCTGGCCCTAGATGCAGCGATAGCCGATAATATTTTTGTCTGGAAAATAGAAAATGAACAACTTACGTAAAACTGCCAGCCTTCTATAAATTGTAGCCTGCTGTACCGGAGATCATCTGCTGCTATAAAGTAAAGTTTTCTACTTTCTCATAAAATGACGGTGAAAGCGAGTAATACGGATAATCGCTCCCCGGTGATAACAGCACTTCGGTAACAGCTTGTTGTTCCTTTTTATGCTGGCATTTCAAACAAGACCAGTATTCCCAGTAACGTTTAGCGGCATGATCCAAACAACCGTTGTAATGAGGGCAAAAGACATTTCTGTGGCCTTGGGCGCGAAGCGGATTTTGGTCCATGGTTGATCTCCTTTGCTTAAATGAACATCTAAAAGACAAATCATCCTTTACTGATAGAAGTGTTACAAAACTCCAATTAATGTATTATGGTTTATTTACGTACATTTAGAATTATATATCACTCGCTTATTAGATCTTTTACGTTTTTAAGCAGCACACTCTTTCCCACAGGTTTTACCATATAGCCATCAGCGCCGGCACGCATGATTTGTTCCTTATTTTCTTTTGAATCAAAACCGGTATAGACTAGTATTTTTATATGAGAAGTATTCGAGTTCTCCTTGATTTGCTTGCATACTTCAAAGCCATCCATCCCCGGCATAAATAGGTCCAAAATTATAAGGTCCGGTTTAAACTGCATGATTTTAGTTCCGGCTTCGAAACCGTCGGATGCCGTTTCTCGCCGATATCCATTAAATGACAGCATTTTGTTAAGTAATTTTCGAATCGCTGGATCGTCATCAACAATCAGAATCTTTTTTCCTTGAGAAAATTCGGCGACCGGTAGATGTTTCATTCTTTTTTGAATAAAAGATTTTAGATCTCCTTCCCGGATTTTAAATTGACCCCCCGGGGTCAGGAAGGCTTCCAGTTTTTCAGACTTAACCCATCTCCACATGGTCGTCCGGCAAACGGAACAGATTTTGGCGGCCTGTGGAATTGTGCATAAATTATTTTTCACTTGAAAAACTCCCCTTGCCAAATACAACAACGATGCGTGTAACGCTTGGAACGCTTGGAACGCTTGGAACGCATGTAACCTTTGTAACGTGTGGAACGCTTGCAACATGTGAAACATATGCCGGCAAAAATGATTTGTCAACAAAAAAAATAGGTTGTAGATATTTTTTGTGTAAAATGAAGTGGGTTTAAATCAATTCAGGGAATAATTGGCATTTTTTTTGGGGGAAGGTGTTTTTGATATGCCAGACCATGCTTGCCAGCTTTGGGCAGCCTGTTTTTTTATATATAACAATTATAACAGCATGTTGAGGCGTGTTCTGATAGTTTCTCAGTTCGGCAAGCCAGATATCTCCGACCCCTGCCGAACGGAATTTTCGCTATGTTACGACGAGCTTGGGGAAGCTATTAGATTTGGGTGCAGATATTCTTCTCTCCCAAAACCATTGAATTTCTTAGACAGGATAACAGGCCCGCCCTGGCGCGACTCGTTCGCATATATTGATCGAGCCTATACATTAAAACTTAACTTTTTGAGTATAGAGTATTGGTGATCGGTCTGGGCCAGGGATAAACAAGATTATTTTTTTCCTGTTATAATATCAAGTCTAGCCTGTTATCCTGTCAAAGATAGCTGAACTGTTACAAATTATTTAACCGGAGTCTTAAACGGCATCACAAGCAGGTGGTGAAGATTTAATTTTGCAGACGTATAATGCCCCCCTACCCCGATGCGGATACGGTCCTGATCAACGTCTGTTATCAGAGTTCCAAGGATTCGATCCCAAATCGAAAAAATCGTACCATAGTTGCTGTCCCGCTGCTTGATAACTACGGAATGATGAATACGGTGCATGGACGGCGGAACAAAAAGAACCCAAAAGATTTTCTCAAACCACTCGGGAACGGTTAGACTGCTGTGCTGGAACTGAGCTGTAAAAACCAGCAT
>JAQYVG010000160.1 GCA_030145595.1 Desulfobacterales bacterium
CCAAGGGTTCGCAGTAGCATACTACGGCTTCACCCTTGGACGCCTTGGATCTGGGGCATCCTCGACTTTCGCTCAATTGAGGTGTATATTGTGTGCGCATGCGCCCATATGCATGTATTTGCCCAAAAAAAATCCCGGCTGCATTCACAGCATACAGGAAGGGCAGCATTCGGCCACACATGTTCTTATTTTTTCCGTAATATTTACCAGCTTGTCGAGAAATGCCTGGGCGTTGATTTCGTAAAACATGTGGCGGCTTTCCTTTTCGCATTGTAAAATTCCGACCTCGTGCATGAGGGTTAGATGCCTGGAAATAACCGACCGGTCCTGGGGCATATTTTCGGCAATCGTTCCGATGTCAACACGTCCGTTGAGCATAATGAACTTTATAATCTGAACTCGAACCGGTTCGCTCAAGGTTTTGAAAAACTTTGAATCAAAGACTTCAACCAGTTCTTCCGCAATTTTTACTTGTCTGGATGTCAATTGAGATTCCATGCATGTACATTAATGCACACAAATGCACATGTCAAGAAAAAATTATTTTTGAATTATTATAATGAGGAGACTCGATTTTTTCCTTCTTGTTTGGCCACATACATGGCTTTATCCACTCTTTTGACAAAGTCTCGTATTTCCTCCCCCGGTTCGAACTGGCAGGCACCAACACTTACAGTAATCTTTACAGTCTCATTTGTACTTGTTGAGAACTCTTGAGCTGATATTTGCTTTCTTATTCTTTCGGCGGCATTCACGGCGGCTTCGAACCCGATTCCGGGAAGAATAATTGTAAATTCCTCTCCACCGTAGCGGTAGGCTGAGTCGGTTATCCGCAAACAAGCTTTAATGATTTTACCTGTCATAGATAGGAAGTTGTCCCCTTCCAGGTGTCCATAGTTGTCGTTTACTATCTTAAAATCATCTATATCAATGAGCAATAAAGACAATGGATGCTTATAACGAGCCGACCTGTTGATCTCTTCTTCCAATTTACTATAGAAATATCTTGAATTGTAAAGTTGGGTGAGATCGTCGGTAATGCTGAGCTCTTTGTACCTTTTTTCACTCTTTTGCAGCTTATTTTCGACCTTTCGGCGCCTGATTATCTCAGATTTTAGTTCTTCGGTGCGACGCAAAGAATACAATATGAATCCGATTGCAAAGAAAGAAGGTAGAAAAACAGCTATTTCGTCAAACTCATAGGGTTCAAATGGACGAGTGAAGCTGTGAAGTTTTTCAAATGCTCCCAAATACATCATTAACGCGGTACAGAGGACTGCAAAAACAATGACGGCCAAAAGCTCTTTTAAAGCGGAACTTCCAACGCTTACATGCTTTGGATCGTCTATTGTTCGATCTTTTGGCTCCACAGGTTCTTTTTGCAACTTTCCGCTCTGCTCCAAGTTACGATTAATGGGCTTTTTGTCAGAGTTTGATGTACGCACTTTATTCGCACACCGCTATTTCTTCGTGAATCCTCTGTAAGACAATTAATTTTAAGAGATTTTACAGCGCCGACGCGTCAAGGCTTCATAACCCCTAAGGATTGACACGACCTGAAAGGTCGTTTTCAATCTATAACACACAGTTATAATAAACTTCAACCTTAATTGAGCGCAATAAACTCACTTGAAAGTTGTCAGGGCTCAAAATAAATTTCAATGCCGGTTGATTCGTGCTTTGGCGTATAGATCAAAGAAATGGTTAGTGGGACCGTAGCCTTTGCCGATGTCGAGAGCATTCTCAATGGCACCGCTGATGTATGCCTTGGCAAGCGTGGCGGCCTCGAAAAAGGATTTGTCCAGGGCCAGATTGGCCGCGATGGCGGAAGAAAAAGTGCAGCCGGTGCCGTGGGTATTTTTGGTTTCTACCCGGTGGCTTTGAAGTTTTTTGTAGTCAATGCCGTCGTAAAGAATATCGGTAGCAAGGTCCTCTCCCAGATGTCCGCCCTTGACGACGACTTTTTCGGCGCCAAGCTTTAAAATGTCAGCGGCGGCAGCTTGCATGTCGTCGAGAGTTTTGATGCTCATACCGGTGAGGGCTTCGGCCTCAAAAATGTTGGGGGTGACAACTTCAGACAGTGGAAATAGATGTTCTACCAGAGCGTCCTGGGCACCCTGATTCAACAGTCGATAACCGCTTTTGGAAATCATAACCGGATCTAGCACTACTGCCGGCGGATCCACCGCCTTAAGGGCACGGGCAATGCTCTCGATCAGTGCAATACTCGACACCATACCGATTTTGACGGCATGGATGTCAATATCATCAAACAGACACAGTATTTGATCGTAGACGATCTTAGGCGGCATTTCCTGGACATCATAGACTTTCTGAGTGTTTTGCACCGTAACGGCGGTAATAGCGCTCATGCCGAAAACACCAAGGGCTTGAAACGTTTTTAGATCCGCCTGAATTCCGGCGCCGCCGGATGAATCCGAACCGGCAATGGTAAGGGCAACCTGCATGTTAAACCTCCGGCCTCAATTTAGCGTTAAGCTTAATTGAAAGTTATTAGTTATTTGTTCATCGGTTTAGCCTATTCCCATGCTGGTAGCTTGCAATCCCGGGGGGCAGGTTGAGCAGATGCGTGCCCTGAAAGGTCAGGCAGCGGCCCACCTGGTAAACCCCTGGAAGGTCCTTGCGAATTTTTTCGAAAATAGACGGCGAACATGCAAACAAAAGTTCATAATCTTCGCCTCCTGTTAAAACCATATATTCGGGTTTCAAGCGATATTTTTCGCAAAATGAAACTAAAGCGGAGTCAAAATCCCATAAAGAAAAGTCGAATTCTATGGCCAGGCCGGAGGCCGAGGCAATGTGCCGGGCGTCGCCGGCCAGTCCGTCGCTGATGTCGATAACGCACGTTACGTTGTTATCGGCCAGAACTTTAGCAGCATCAAATCTTGCCGTGGGGGATTTGAATTTTGCGATCAGGTTTTCGAATTCCGGATCTTTGCGGGTCAGTGATTCCAGGCCGGCACGGGCCAGGCCGAGAGGACCGGTACAATACAGCCCGTATCCGGGACGGGCGCCGGAGCGCACCGGGAAAATAGTGTCGTGTCCCCGTCCGACGGCAAAAAGGTCCAGCGACAGCCGGCCTGCAGTGGAAATGTTACCGCCGCCCAAAGTACAGCCGTGTTTTCCAAGGGCTTTTAGAATTCCTGCATACAGGGCCTCAACAGTATGGTCCGAAACGTAAGGCGGTAGCGCAAGATTGACAAAGAGGCTGACGGGAGCGGCATAAGAGGCGGCCAGATCGCTAAAGGTTGATTCAACAGCTTTGCGGCCGACCTCCTGGGGTGTCTGCCAGTCAAGTCTGAAGTGGACACCTTCTTTCTGGGTATCGGTGGTGATCACAGGTTTGCTTAAGTCTTGCAAAAGAGATGCATCATCGCCGGGTGCAACCTTAAGGTATGGATCAGACGGGGCCTGCCGGATCAGCTTGTCAATCAGGACGAATTCATCATCCCATGGAGAAGCCAGGGCAGAGCGCGAAGAGCATCCGCAGACTTCTGAGATTTGCACCGCATGTTGCCGCGGATTTTCAGCACGTGTAACAGCGCTGATCACCGCTACACCGGCGGCACCTCGGTTGAAGCAAGCTTCGGCACTGCTGTGATCAATTCCGCCGACAGCGACCACCGGCAGCGGTGAGGCCTTGACCACGGCCTCCAGGCCCATAAGGCCGATTGTTTTTTTGGTATCAGGTTTTGTTTGAGTATCGAAAACAGGTCCTGCTCCAATGTAATCGCATGGTGAAAGATCGCTTTGTTGAAGTTGGAAAGGGTTACTTATCGACAATCCCACAATGGCCTGGGGGCCTAAAATATTTCTGGCCAGGACCGGGTCTTCATCATCCCGGCCTAAGTGGACGCCGTCGGCCTGCACAGCTTTGGCGAGCAGAATATTATCGTTGACGATAAAGGGGACGGCGTTGCATTTACATAGATCTCTGATAGCGGCAGCTTCATCGAAAGATCGCAAAGAAAATGATTTGTTACGGTACTGGACGATGGTCGCTCCGGCCTGAATGGCGATGCGTACCTGCTCTAGAGGCGGAAAATCCTGGGCACCGTCGTCGGTGATAAAGTAAAAACGCAGTGTTTTTTTTAAACGGTCTGGGAGCATCTTTGCTGCAATCCAAAATTGATGGCGTCGCCAAAACCAGTGTGGGCAAAACCGATAAAAAGGAACTGCGGGAGCGTCGATTTCACCGCATCTACTGCGTTGCAGGGCATTTGCGGTAGTACACTACAGCTGCATGCCCTGCGCCCCCGGCGACGGGATCTTCGACTTGCATATGCGGCAAACTCGACGCTTGCAAAATTCAGGTAACGCGATTTTATTTTTAACTGCTTGCCTGTTCGTACTCCTGCAGCAACGATGTGATCAGGGCTTTCACCGAAATAATTTTGTCTATCCGATAGGCATTGGTGCCGGCAAATGCAAACCCGTGCTTCAGCTTGCCTTTCTTGGCACTGATTAAGGCAAAAGAAATGCAGTAGGGGCTGTTTTTGTAATCGCATGTTTTAATGCAGTGATAGGGACACTTGAACGGCTTTCGAACTCCAAGGTTTACGTCTTCGATAAACTTGTTGCGGACCGCCCGTCCGGGGAGCCCCACCGGGCTTTTAATCAGCACCAGATCATCCTCTTGGGCGTCTACAAATGCCTGCTTGAACTCAATGGCGGCGTCACACTCATGGGTGGCAACAAAACGGGTCCCCATCTGCACACCGGCCGCCCCCATTTTTAAAAACTTATAAATGTCCTTTCCGCTGTAAACCCCTCCGGCGGCTATTACCGGAATATCCTTTTGGTGTGCTTCAATAAAGGGCTTGACGGCATCAATAACCTGGGGGATGATTTTTTCCAGGACAAAATCAGGATCATCGATTTGTTCCATCTTAAAACCCAGATGCCCGCCGGCCTTGGGACCTTCCACCACCACAGCGTCCGGCAGATAATTGAATCTGGAGAGCCATTTTTTGCATATGATCTTGGCAGCCCGGCCCGAAGATACGATAGGGACGAGTTTGGTCTTAGAGCCGTTGGTGAGATACTTGGGCAAATCCAGCGGGAGGCCGGCCCCGCAAAAAATAATGTCGATGCCTTCCTCAATCGAGATTTTCACCATGTCGGCATAATTTGTTAAAGCGACCATGATATTGACGCCGATGATGCCTTGGGTCATTTCACGGGTTTTTCTAATTTCTTTTTTCAGTGCTCTGAGATTGGCTTCAATACCGTTCGAGCGAATGTCGGATTCACTCATACCGATCATGGCGCTACCGATTACGCCGATGCCGCCTTCTTCGGCAACGGCTGACGCCAGCCCTGAAAGAGAGATTCCCACGGACATTCCGCCCTGAATAATCGGAATCTTGGCAACCAGATCACCAATTTTTAATTCGGTAGGTAGCATAGGCTCGTTTTTTTAAGTTATTGTGAATTCATAAAAAGTTTAATGCTATTGTTTTTTTTTAATGAATATGGTTCCAAAATGACAGGATTGTTTCCGGGTTTTACAAAAGTTTTACATTTAGGGTGTTAGATTGATTAAAATTGTTATATGTGTTTAAAAACTTTGTAACCACAGAGCAAAAAAGGGACTTAGACTCATGGAAACTATTATTGATAGAACAAAATGGTTTTTTCATCCGGTCCTTGTGTTTATTTTCTCTACCCTGGCCCTGGCCGCATCCTTGGCCTTGTACATTTACTGGTATGTGGAAGTCAGCACAGGGTTGAGGGAGGTAGTGGTAAGCCACAATCTTGATCCCGACCAGTTTATGGAGTCCGAGACCTGGGTGGTCATTCTAATTCTTTCGATTCTGGTGGGCATCATTCTGGTGGGGATTTTAATTATCTTTATATATAATCAAAAAACACAGCAGTTATACCGGATGCAGTATAATTTTATTAACAATTTTACCCACGAACTGAAAACTCCCGTTACATCTTTGAAGTTGTATCTGGAAACGTTTATGAAACACGAACTAATCCGTCGCGATCAAACCAAGTACTTAGGTTATATGTTTCAAGATGTGGAACGGCTTTCAGAGAATATCAACCGTATTCTGAATCTTGCCAAGATCGAGAGCAAAAGCTATGGCGGTGAATCTGTTGAGTCGAATCTTGTTTCAGTCGTCGAGCGGTTTTTAAAAAATAACAGCCGGTTCTTTAAAAATTGCGAAATCAATATTCACAATCCAAGCGGCCTCAGCTTTTCCTATTATGTTAATGAATCTTTATTTGACATGCTTTTAATGAACCTGCTGATCAACGCCGTCAAATATAATGAATCCGAAAAGCCCAAAATTGATATTACCTTTGAGTTAATAAAGTTCAGGCTGTATGTTCGATTTGCGGATAACGGTATTGGAATTGAAGAGAAAGAACTCAAAAAGATTTTCAAAAAATTTTATCAGACGGGCCGGGCGGATGATATGACCGCCCAAGGCAGCGGACTCGGCCTGCATCTGGTACGGAGTGTCGCCCGGCTGCACCATGGAAAAGTAGTGGCCCAAAGCAAAGGAAAGGGGAGAGGATCAGAATTTATATTGACGTTTCCTTACAAGACCTGGTCGTGGATCGGCTTATAAAACATAACGTTGCATTAATCTGTATAGCTAATTATGAGGATAGGCGTGAGACAGTCGCTTTTACTAGATCGATGCTGGATGCTTGTTGGAGCGTAGCGGAAATCCCGATTTATCGGGGATGCTAGATGCTGGTCAAAGATCCCGTCTTTAGCGGGGATATTCAGGATTGTTCTACTAGTGAAGTCCAAAAACATCCAATATCCAGGAACCAGACTTCGGCGAGCTCAGTCGAGTCGTATCCAGAATCAGCCGATACTGGCAATGGTTTTCGTTGTAACGGCCTAGATCGAACACATAAATTTATGCCACTATAGGGTAAACAAGGGTGCTTATGAAACATTCGGCCAAAAAACGTATTCTGATTGTTGAAGATGAAGGACATATCGCCGAGGGCCTCGAATTGAACTTGTCGCTGCAGGGATATGATGTAACGATTGCTCCGGATGGGGTTTCGGGCCTTCAAAAATGGAAAGAATGGCAGCCTGACCTGATTGTACTCGATATTATGTTGCCCGGGATTGACGGGTTGTCCGTGCTTCAAAATATCCGTCTTGAGGATGATCGGATTCCGATTCTGATTCTTTCGGCCAAAAGCGATACAGAAGACAAAATCAAAGGCCTGTCTTTCGGTGTGGACGATTATATTACAAAACCATTCGATCTGGACGAATTTTTACTGCGGGTCGAACGCCTTGTGACCCGCGCATCATGGGCGCGTGAAGAGAGTTATCTCAGCAAAGCCGCACTCTCTTCTCAACCCCGGACTTATGCTTTTGGCGACAACCGCATCGATTTTGAGACTTCCACCGCCGATTGCAAGTGCGGAGAGATACGCCTGACAGACCAGGAAATCAAGCTGTTGAGGCTGTTTATCGCCAGAAGAGGGAAACCGCTTGCGCGCAACGAAATACTACAGATAGGATGGGGATACACCGGGGAGATGACAACCCGTACAGTGGACAATTTCATAGTGCGGTTTAGGAAATATTTTGAGGACAATCCCAAAAAACCGGTATTTTTTAAAAGTATCAGGTCGATAGGGTATCTGTTCGATCACAATTAGTTTCCATTCATAAATGGCTATTTTTCCGATGAGCGGCGTTCTCCGCGGGTTTCCGCCCTCAACGTACTAAAGTACGCCTCCCCGCCAAATACATGCGGGACAAGCGGGCGAAAACCCTTGTGCGGCCTTGCTCATCGA
>JAQYVG010000161.1 GCA_030145595.1 Desulfobacterales bacterium
ACTCGCAGAATTCCAGCGCCTTCCGTTTTTCGTACACCGGTTTTACTTCCTCGTAGGAAGGCGGCGGTGTGACCGGGTAGGGTCTGACATCCATGTCCATAAGGCCAATGGTGTCGAGCCGGCTGTTTATTTCAATGTCTTTTTTTTCTGCCATATTTTACCTCCAAAATAGTTTAAATTCCATTTAAGAATTTATCCAGTGTCATTCTCAGTTTCAAAGGAACGGCATTGATTCCTCGCAACTGAATTCTTTACCACCTCCTTTCTTTTGAATTTGCGGCGCATCCAGCAATAAGAGAACAGACTATAAAGAAAAACGAAAGGGTGCGCTTTGGTTCTTATACAGCGCATTGTGTGATGCTGGAGGCCTCGCTTTTTCCTATATCAAACCGTCTGCTTTACCAGTTGATGGTCTGTTTTACTAGAGAAAAATCTTAGTAATGTCACCTCCTTTAATAGTAGTGTTTTGGAAAATGAATTTTATTTAGCGAGTATAAACGTCGCACTAAAATTTTGGCTATTAAAGAAATGAATTTCGTTTAGTATATTTTTTTTCAAAATTTTGTCAAGAGAAAAATCAAGAGAAAAAAAGATAAATTTTATTGGTAAAACTGCCATTGTAAACGCAATTCGATCAAAAACAAGAATTGTTAATTAATGCACGGCTGTCAAGGCTTTGTGAGGCCCTTAGCCTTAATAAAATGGCGGTTAAAATATTGATGAAAATATATGGAAGTGTCTTGCAGACCACATTATATGCGAACAGTCGAACACAATATATAGTGGTATAAAAATGATATGCTACCCTATAAAGCATATGGCAGCAGAGCGCAACTTCTTTTGACCCATGCTCCTGTTAAGATCAATAACAACGCCTTATTTCTCACAAAAAATGTAAAGATGCAAGCGGAATTTTACAGCCGGCTGCAATTAATTTAAAAATGCACTATCAAAATAATTTGAAAGCATCAACTGCCGGTGTTTTTTCTTGTTGCAATTTGTTTTGTGATATCCTATAGCCTATTGGTTCATAAACTTGTCTGACAATATCCTTTTCCTATATTTTAGCACAAATACAAACAAGTACAGATTGATTTAAATTAATTTTATCGGAAAGGAGGTGAACTTGCAACACGCCGCACCGGGGGCATATCTAATCAAAGGTTAATGGGGGTGAAATTATATAAACTTAGCGCCGCGGATTCAAATATTTTTGTTTCCGGATTTCGACATAAGCATTAACCCGGTTGTTGAGTAAAAGGCACAAGTTAACAAGAATTAAGAAAAAATTGAGGGAGGTTTACACTATGGGTACAATACCTGAAAATTATCTGCCACCGAAAGATTTGTGGCCCGAATACACAGTACCGGCTGAGTTTGCGGATACTCCGGACGAGCTGAATCTAACCGACTTTCTGCTCGACCGCCATGTACGCGAAGGCAGGGGCGACAATGCTGCCATCAAATTTATGGATCAGACCATAACCTATGCTCAGCTTCAGGAAATGGTAAACAAGTTCGGCAACGCCCTTAAAGAAGTCGGCATTGAATCCCAGGACCGCGTCGGCATCCGGCTGGTAAACTCTATCCAGGCCATGGTAGCCATCTTTGCCGTTGAGAAAATAGGCGCCATTCCGGTGCCCACATCTCCGCTGTGGTCCGGCGAAGAAGTCGCCTTTGTGGCCAACAATGCCGAGATGAAACTTTTTATTGTCAATGCCCCGCTTATGCCTCCGGTAGAGACGGCCAAACCTAAGTTTCAGTTCGGCACCAAGGTCATCGTCATCGGCGGCGCGGCCGACGAGGTTAAGGCAGCCGGCAATATGGTCTATGAAGAGATGCTCGCAGCCGGCTCCGCAGAGTTGGAACCGACCATGCTCAAAGGCACCGACATCGGTATCATGCTGTACACCTCGGGTACTACCGGCATGCCTAAAGGCTGTGTGCACTTTATGAAACCGATTGTTATAGAAACCAAACTGGTCAACAAGCATGTTTACAATATGAAACCCGGCGATGTTCTGGGCGGGGCCGCTCCGGTCTCTTTTGCCGCCGGTTTCGGCACCTTTACGCTGATGCCTTTTGAAGGGGGTGCCGCCATATCCCTGATTCCCAAGTTCACGCCGCCGGACATGCTGGAACTGATTGGAAAGCACAAGATTACGATCCTCACCGGTCTGCCCACCGGCTACCGGGCTCTGATGAAGTTCCCCAAATTTAAAGCCTTTGACACCAGTTCGATCCGTCTCTATACATCGGGTGGCGACGCCCTGGGTGCCGAGACCCTGGCGGGCTGGCAGGAACTAACCGGCAAGCCCATCTGGGAAGGCCTGGGCGGTACGGAGATGCTGCATTTGGTCACTTCGAATACCATGAACGACGAACCGATGCCCAACTCCATCGGCAGGGCTTTGCCAGGTATAGAGTGCAAAGTCGTGGATGCCGAGTGGAACGACTGCAAGCCGGATGAAGTCGGCAGCATGGTTCTTAAAGGGCCCTCGGGAAGCTTGTACTGGAAGCCTTACGAGGATAATGAGAAGCTCATCAGGTCCCAGAAAAAAGGCGTGGTCAACGGCTGGAACCAGATGGGTGACGCGGTCTTCATGAAAGAAGACGGCAACATCTTCTTTGTATCCCGTGAAGACGACATGATCAAAAGCTCCGGCTACCGCATCGGCCCGGCCGAGGTCGAGGAAGCCATTGAAAAGCACCCGGACATTGCCGAAGCCGGCATCGTCGGCATACCTGATCCGGACAAAGGTCAAATCACCAAGGCCTTTGTGGTGCTGAAAGAAGGCGTTGAAGGCAACGACGAGTTCTTTGAAAACCTTAAGACGTTCTTGAAGGATCACATTGCCATCTACAAACTGCCCAGAGCTATTGATTACCGGGCTGAATTGCCGCGCACACCAACCGGCAAACTCCTGCGCCGCCATCTGCGTGACTAATCTTTAAGTCCTGCGCAAGGCGTATCAATGCAAAGATATCCCCTCACCCCTACGGGTGGGGGGATTTTTTATTGGCAAAATAATTAAGGGCAAAATGATTAAACTAAATAATTATTTTGCCTTAAATTATTTTGCTTGCTTTGCTACAGATCTCCCCCCCACCTTAAAGAGAAAGTATTTCCAAAGCACGACAAATTTCTTTACATGGCTGCTGATTTGAAATATAAAATCGTTTCGGGATTTTATGTGATGTAGCTTTACAGCTAAAATAGAAGTTCCATAATTTCAATAGGGGTAATACTTAAGGCGGCGGCCGACTTCTGAACCCTGGTCGCCTACGGCGCCGCCAAAGGCGGGTAAACCTTTGAACGTTGAACCTTTGAACCCAACCTTTTGATCAGAGATGGAGCGTTTTGCCTAAAATTTAACCGCATCATCTATCATTATTTGCGAAATCTGATATTATGACTCGCATGCGTTGCTATATCGTCCTTTCTTTTTTGGTGCTTGTCCTGTGGTGCCAAACCGGATTTGCCGAAATCATCAAGATCGGCGAAATCAACCCTCTATCCGGCAGATTCGCCAAGCAGGGCCTGGAAATCCATCAGGGAGTGCAGGTAGCCGTGGCCGAGGCTAATGCATCCGGCGGTATCGGCGGCAGGCTGCTGGAACTTGTTTCACGCGATGACCAGAGCCGGCCGGATGTGGCTATTTCCAGGGCTGAAGAGTTATGCGGGTGGGAAAAAGTTGTAGCCCTTACCGGCGGTTACGTCGATGCTCTGGTCGGCCCCATCGGCGCAGTGGCCAAAAAATACCGGATACCTTATGTAGCAAGTGCCAGTTTACAAAAAGCACTGGTCGAGCTGGAAAATCCTTATTTCTTCAGAGTTTCTCATCTTAAGGGTTTTGTCGAGCCTCTCTGTGAATTCCTTGTTGAAAGACTGCGGCCCCGGCGCCTGGCCATTTTGCATGCCGCTACACCCGGCTCCACCGAGTTGGCCCGGGATCTTGAACTCTGTCTCAAGACACGCGGTCTCAACGTTCGCCTTGTTGAAAAGTTCCGACCGGGGACCCCGGACTTTATCCCGCTTATCAGCAAACTGGCCCACCTGGATATCGATGTAATCGTCTCCGGTGGCTTTTCGCCGGATCACATCCTTTTTGTGCGCCAACTCAAGGAGAGCAATGTAGCGCCCAAAGCTTACATAGGCCCTTTCGGTATTGCCTATGAAAGTTTTATACAGGCGCTGGGTCAAGATGCCGACTATTTGTACAGTACCTGCGCATGGGACAGCGAACTTACTCTACCGGGCACGGAATCAGCTTCAAAAAACTTTATCGAAAGATTTCGCCGCATGTTCAACCGGCAGCCGAATACCACCAATATGCACGGCTATACTTCCGCCCGGGCTCTGATCGCGGCCATGCGGAAAGTGTCGCGCAGCGGCCAATCCCTCACCGGTGCAAATATTCGCCAGGCCCTGACTGCAACCGATCTGACCTTGCCCATGGAACGCCTGGTCTTTAACCACAATGGAGACCCCCGGAACTACCGGCATGTTGTTGTTCAAATCCAGAACGGCCGTCTCGTGGTGGTACATCCTCCGCAGCGGGCCACCGGCACAGAGATTTATCCCGCGCCGTCGTGGGAACAAAGAAAATAATTAATATCTCACCGCAGAGACGCTTAGAACGCAGAGTATAAGGATTTTTTGTTTTCCGTAATTCAAAATATTCAAATTCTTTGCGACCTCTGCGTCTCTGCGGTAATAACATTTTAAGTGTATAAAATGCTTGGCTAATGTGGACAACAGTTATCATTTCCGGGATCTCCCTGGGTTCTTTTTATACTCTCATCTCCCTGGGCTTCGCCTTAATATATGGAGTGACCCGTAACTTCAATCTGGCCCACGGTGAATTGCTGGTTCTGGCCGGCTACGTGTCCTACTGGCTCTGGAAAGTTTGGAACTGGCCCTTTTTGTTAACTTTTCCTGCCGCCGTTGTCGTCATGCTGGCAACCTGTCTAATCCTGCAGCGCATCTTTGCTCGGCTTGAAGAACCTTATGAGCTGAATTCCATTGTGTTGAGCTTTGGAATCGCCATTCTTATCCAAAACGGTATGCTTTTATGCTTTAGCGGCGATTATCGGCTCATCCGGGTGCCGGTACTTAACCAGGGCCTTCGTTTCCAAAGCTTCTATATCAGCTACGGCCAGCTTACACTGCTGCTTTTATCCATGCTGGCAATCGGACTCCTTTACCTGCTCATGCAACGCACTTACCTGGGGAAAGCACTGAGAGCCACGATACAGGACAAAGACGCGGCCGCTATGGCCGGCATTAATGTGGCCGTCATGGAAACACTCGCTTTCAGTCTTGGCGCTGTTCTTATCGGTCTGGCAGGTCCGCTTTACGGCAGTATCCATTATTTGTACCCGGCAAGCGGACGCGGAGCCACCCTGCTGGCCGTTACCATTACCATATTTGCGGGAGTCGGCCGCATGCGCGGCATAATTCTGGCCGGCTGGATTCTGGGTCTGGCCGAGTCTGCAACGGTGGTTCTCGTAGGATCCAGTTGGCGTGAGATGGTCAGCGCGGTTATCCTGCTCACCCTGCTGGCCTTCAGACCCCACGGCATTTTAGGAAAAGGAGAACAATGAAAACCATAAAGAAAAAATTTGACAGGATAACAGGATACCCAGGATTTTTTATACCCCACTTTCCTGATGACAATGCAATAGTTGGAGAATTTATAGCCGATATTCTCGTAGAAGATAAAATTATTTTGGAGTTAAAGTCAGTAAGACAAATTGTAAAAGCCCATGAAGTTCAACTGGTTAATTATCTAGTAGCTACAGGCAAGCATGTAGGCCTGATTCTTAATTTTGGGGAAAGGAAAGTAGAGATTAAACGTAAGATAAAGGATTTAAAATAATAATATACAGGACAATAAATATCTTGTTTATCCTGTATATCCTGTCAAAAAATTATCTGAATCAATGAATTTTTTTGCCACAAATAACACGGAATTCACGACAAAGAAACTACAGTTCGGCAGTAGCAGCCTCCTGATTTTTTGCTTTGCTTTGATATTGTTGCCGGTATTGGTACGGTATAATGACTATGTCCTGCAGGTATTTACCCATGCCCTGTTGCTGGCTACGCTGGCGCTGGCCTGGAACATTCTGGGCTTGAGCGGTTCCGTTTCCCTCGGCCATGCCGCTTTTTTCGGAGCAGGGGCTTATAGTTCGGCCCTGCTCTGTCTGGAAGCGGGGCTTTCACCCTGGATTACCATTCTTTTTGGAGGTTTTATCTCCGTCGGCCTGGGCTTGGTGATGGGACTGATCTGCCGGCGTCTGAGAGGGGCTTATTTTGCCCTGGCGACTTTGGCATTTGTTCAAATCCCCTGGGTTATCACCGACAACTGGGATGGACTTACCCGTGGCTCCCTGGGACTGGTGGGACTGCCGGGACTTCCTGTCTTGCGCCTGGGTTCATGGCATATCAATATCGGCTCCAGCATTACCGCTTCCTATTACCTTATGCTTGTTTATGCCCTTGTATTACTGTGTGTAGTGGGATTCTTGTTTAACTCTAATCTGGGATTAGGCTTGCAGGCCATCCGGGAAGAAGAGGTTGCTGCCGAGGCTGTCGGCATCCGGGTTGACAGCTTGCGTTTGCTTGCTTTGCTGCTAAGTGCCTTTTTTACCGGTATCACCGGCGCCTGTTATGCTCATTTGGTTCGTTATATCGAACCCGATCTGGTCTATGGGATTCATTTTTCAGCAATACCTATGATTTTGGCTATTTGCGGCGGTCGATTCACCATCCTCGGCCCGGCCCTGGCGGCGCTGATCCTGTATCCAGTGGATCAATTCATTTTTCATCCCCTGCTTCCGGCAGGACATGAGTTCCTTTACGGGATAGTACTCATCCTGACGGTCTTGTTTTTGCCCGCCGGCTTCTGGGGGACTTTAGGTCGTAAGTTGCGCTTTTTATGACAAAAACAGTTGAATCAATCTTTTATCATTTATTAAAAATTGATGGTTTTCGATTGATGATTGACGGAGCGAAGCGTAGATTCCGATTTGTCGGGGATGATTTAAGGATGGCAGTCATTTTTTATATAAATTGACGGAGCGAAGCGACTTCCACCAATCGACAATCAACAATCATCGGTCATCAATCTATCTCTTTTATATTTAGTTCCGGCCTTGCTCGGGTTAGGAAGGTACTTTGGCACTATTAGAGCTGCAGGCGTTGAGTAAGAAGTTCGATGATCGTAATGTTTTAAATTCAATTGACTTTGCCGTCAATGAAGGCGAAATCATCGGACTGGTGGGGCCTAACGGTGCCGGCAAGACGACCCTTTTCAATATAATCAGCGGCCGCCTCAGACCCGGTAACGGTAAAGTCTTATTCAAAGGCCGGGAGATTACCGCTTGCAAGCCGCACAGTATCTGCCGCCTGGGTATCAGCAGAACCTTCCAGTCATCCAGACCTTTTCCCCGGATGAGTGCCCTGAACAATGTGCTGGTGGGACATGCTTTCGGCAAAAAATTTTGCCTGAACAATAGCTTTGCAGATATCAAAACAGCGCAGGAACTTCTGGAAGTGGTCGGCATTGCTCATAAATCCGAGACCTCGGCCAAGGATCTTACGCTGAGCGAACAGCGTCGTTTGGACCTAGCCCGGGCCCTGGCTACCCGGCCGCGGCTGCTGTTGTTGGACGAAGTGGCGGCCGGGTTCAGCCCTGTGGCGGTGAAACAGGCGGTAAAGCTGGTCCAAAGGGTTCGGGAGCGAGGAGTAACCCTTATGATCATCG
>JAQYVG010000162.1 GCA_030145595.1 Desulfobacterales bacterium
AAAGCGTGGATACAAAGTATCCAGCCAAGATTGCCGGCCAGGTAAAAAGTAACCATACCATATCAACCCTATTCCACCAGCTTGCCGTCGGATACCTGTAAAATCCGGCTGGCATAACCGGCGCTTTCATGGCTGTGGGTGACCATGACGATCGTCGTGCCGCCGGCATTCAGGCTCTGGAGAAGCTGCATAATTTCACCGGAAGTTTTCGTATCCAGATTCCCGGTGGGTTCATCGGCCAGCAGGATCGGAGGCTCGTTCACAACGGCCCGGGCAATGGCCACCCGTTCCTTTTCGCCCCCTGATATCTGGTTCGGCAGACGATGGCTCTTGTCCAGCAGACCCACTTGAGACAGAGCTTCCCGGGCCATGGCTTGTTTGTCCTGCCTGCGAGCCTTTACTGTGGCCAGCGGCAGCATGACGTTTTCAATTACGGTCAGATAGGGAATCAAGTGAAAGCTCTGAAAAACAAACCCCAGAAATTCCCTGCGAAAGTCGGCCCTTTGCTCCGGTCTGAGGCTGTAAATATCAATTTCATCAACCGTTAAGCTGCCGGCAGTGGGAGCGTTCATGGCCCCCATAATCGCAAGAAGGGTCGACTTACCGGCGCCGGATTCTCCCATAATACCTACAAACTCACCGGATTTTATCTGGAAGCTGATTTCGCTGATAGCTGCAACGACACCGTTCCCGTTGCCGTAATGTTTACAAAGATTTTCCGCTACAATGTAACCCATATAGAAACCTCCTACAATGCGCGCAGAGCTACGTTAGGATCAAGCCGCGCGGCCATCAGCGCCGGATAAATACTGGCTGCCAGTCCGACCGTTACGGCCAGCAAAAAGGCTCCGCCGGCCAGTTCCAAGTTTAAAGGCACCGCTATAGTTTGACTTTCGGTAAAAAAGCGCAGGCCGATCTTGGTGCCCCCAAAACCGAGCAGGTAACCGATTATTCCGGCCAACCCGGAGACGATACCGGCTTCGATAAATACGATCCGCATGACATGTTTTTTGCGAAATCCGATGGCTCGAAAAATTCCGATTTCCTGAGTGCGTTCCCGGACACTGCCCATCATGGTGACCAGCACAACGAGGCTTCCGATCAGCACGACCACAGCGGACACACCGTAAGAAAGCTTTTTGAACTGGGACAGCGTCTCCATGCGCCCTTTAACAACCTGCTGAATAGCCATTACCTTGGCGCCGGGCAGGGCCTGGGAAATCTGTTTGACCATTTCTTCAATGGGGCAGGCCGTACAAAGGGCCGCCACTTCCGCCATGGAAATCCGCCCGGGCTTGTCAAGAAGTGACTGGGCGGTGGCCAGGCGCACGAAGACCAGTTGATCGTCCTGTGAGCCGGTCGGCTCCAGAATTCCTGAAACCTGGAGCCGGCGACCTTTTATCTCTATTGTGCCGCCGATATCCAGTGCCATCACACGGGCAGTTTCAGCACCCAGCAGAACGCTGTTTTCAGCCGGCTGATTTCCGTTTATCCGCCACCAGGGCTTTAAAATTCTGGCAGCCTCAAAGTCGACCCCGGCCAGCAAAACCCGGTGAGCATTTACGTTAATTACCCCTAAAACCAGGGGGCCGACGGCGGCGACGTTTCTGGCGTACTTGATGGAACTAATTTGCTCTAATTCCTTCTCCTTGATCTCCTCCATCTCAAAGGAAACGCCTCCTAAAGATAGCCCTCCGTATGTCAGTGAGAGGTTTTCGGTTTTGGGGACAACCAGAATGTTGGCGCCGTATTTTTCAAGCTTTGCGTTAATGTCGCTGGTCATGGCCTCTACCATGCTGATTACGGCGACTACCGTGGTAACACCGATGACGAGCCCGGCGAGAATAAAGGCGGCCTTACCTTTGCGACGAATCAGGTTTCTAAATGCAATCTCTTTAAGTGTCATTCTTAGGTCCTCTTAGAAAAATCAAAATACTGTTTTCCATTTAAGATATCGTTAACTTTGATGACCAGGTTTTCATTCTCGATGCCTCTCGTCAAAGGTGCCGGATTGCACCCGCCCTTGACCTCATTGACAAGTACTGAGGCAAACCTGCGCCCGCAGTTTCGGCAGACCATGTGGTCGCCGTCCTGGTAATACCCTTTGCCGGCCGGCCAGCATACATCACAGGCATCAAAGGCGGCACGGATGATGCCGTCGGAACTCTTTAAAATAAAATATTTGATGGTGACATCGCTGCCCTTGTATTCAAAGTGGCGTGCCTGGCCGTCTGCAAATATATTCACCGGATAAGTAATCTGAGAAATCTGAGAAACTGGAGCAATCGACGAAGTCTGCGACGTTACAGCCAATGTTTTTTGACCGCCGGTGGGGATAAAATAATATGCAACGCCTATAATCAGGGCTGCACCGGCTATCATGGCAAACAACGGCATACGGCTCTTTTTATCGGTTCCAAGAACCGCGGCCTTTTTAGCTGCTGTTTTTTCATCAGTCTTAGTTTGAGCATTCGCCTTTGGGGCTGCTGCTTTTTCTTGGATCGAGTTCTTCTTTTTTCGGTACGAATTCTTTTTCTTTTTAGCCATTGGTACTTTCTCCTTTAAAATAAAATCGTTCTACGATTGTATGAAACTCCCGCAGCAAAGGCTGCCGGATAAGTTTATCGAAAGTTTCCCCCGCTTTTAAAGCGGGGCTAAAATTCCTATTTCTTTATCCCGATTATCGGGATCTGCGCTGCGCTATGTCAATCTACGGGATATTTAGGAATTTTGCCCGACTCAGCCGGGCAAATAACCACCCTTCGGGCTGCGGCACCGCACTCTCTCCTTAAAAAGGATTTTATCTTGCATTTGAATTCATCCCGCGCTGCAAGACTTCGGCGAGCTCCCTTCGGTCTGAGCGTTCGACTGAGCTCACGCCGAAGTCTCAGAGTCGAAGACAGTCGAGTCGCAGCGGAAAATTCAAATTTAAAGAATTAAGCGGCACCAGTCCCAATCTGCAAATCAAAGCTTATGGTCGCCAAAGGGAAACGAATTAGCAATGAGACTGAAAATGTAGGTTTAACAGAGAAAGGAACTGTTTGTAAGATAAATTGGTGAGGATCGGGCGGTGGCCCTGGTACGAAATATTATATTAGCATTTTTGGGGTAATGGCTGTTGGAAAAGTTATTTATGGCGGCAGATAGGCTGTACGAGGTTTTATAGTTGTCCGGTCTGACCGTCAAAGCGGCAATGTCCGGTACATCCGAATTTTGGCCCTTTTCAAAATCGCAGGGAGCACTTTGATCCCCGGAACAGCATCCGTGGGATGCAGATGGTGATTTGACTTCCATTCCATGCCGGGAAACCAACATGGAACTTTTCATACAAGAATCATCCTTGCATTTTGGAACAGAAAAAGCCTTAACTCCTGTTACAAAGAGACTCAGACTGAAAACCAAAGCAATTGAGGTGCAAAAGGCTTTTCGAACTATCATTTTAAGTTTTGAATTCATACAGTCTAAAATTAAAGCAGAACGTCTTTAATGTCAATAAACCAAAGAATTAAATACCTGCCAACCAAAAGACCGGCAAAGACTACCATAATAACCAAGCAAATATTGTGCCAGTCTGGTCAGGCTGGCATGCCAAACAGTGATGCACTCCCAAATTCAAAGGATTTGCACTTTATCTCCTTGAATTATCGGCATTTATTTCCAGTCAAATTTACCTGTATTTATTCCGAATTAAGACTAAACAACATTTTCAGTAAAAAAATAACAAGGTTACTTTCAACCAAGCTGTATAGAATGGTGACAACGTTTTTAGTCACCATCAATATCTACTATGAATTTAAAGGGTTATTTGTGTTAAAAATTTATACACTTTTCTATAGTGTCCAACTAGGCGCCATAGCTATGCAATCCGGGCAGATAATTAACCCCGAAATATGTGAAGAGAACAGCCACAAATCCGATTATGGAAAGATAGGCAATACGCTTGCCATGCCAGCCCCGCATCATGCGGGCATGCAGCAAGGTCGCATAAATAAACCAGGTAATCAGAGACCAGGTCTCCTTAGGATCCCAGCCCCAGTATCGGCCCCAGGCTGAATTGGCCCAGACCGCTCCGGTTATGATTCCGACAGTAAGAAACAGGAACCCGAACATGATCAATTGATGGTTGAGGTCATCCAAAATTACGGGTTTGGGAAAAGGTGCTAAAAGTCTGCTTTTACCCTCAGTATCCCGTTGTTTGAAAAGATACATCCAGCTGATGCCGAAAGCCATGGCAAAAGCAGCGTATCCGATAAAACAGGCTATAACATGGGCAATCAGCCAGTTGCTTTTCAATGCAGGAAGCAGCGGCTGGATGCGGTCACTGATATTAGGGGACAAGGAAGCATACGCCAATGCCAGGAACGCCAGCGGTGTTGTAAACGCACCGATGATACGGTTTTCGTATTTTCTCTCGATAACCAGATAAACAACAATGATAGTCCATGCAAAAAATACCAGGGACTCATACAGGTTGGAAAGCGGCGCGTGCCCTATGCCGAGGCTGTAAGATTCAATCCATCGCAAGATGATGCCGGCCGTGTTGCCGGCCAATCCGACAATGGCCGTCCAGGTCGCCAGTCTGCCCGGCAGTTCTTTTTTGAAAACCCAGGAGGCGATATACAAAAATGCCGCCAGGCCGTATACAAATGTTGTAATTGATAGTAAAAATGAACTGTTCATTATCTATCCTCTCACTTAACTTTAACAGAACCATTAAAAATTGAGTTCTGTGATTTCTATGCCAGCTTAGTCAATTTTTTAGAAATCTTCTTTAACCTGTTTGGCACACCAAGTTTATTCTTGTTGGCGGTACCTGCAACCATGACAATACTCTTTTCTCCTTTCTTCACTATATCGATGCAAAGTCGCTGATGGGACATGAAAAAAGTTATGTAGCACCCCACAATCAGCAAAATAAATCCCGCATAAACGACCCAGACACCGGGGTCCTTGGTCACCTGGAGACCGGTATAATAACGACGATCGTAGTCGGCAACTGAAACAGCTACGTTGCCCTTGCGCCCTTGATCAAAATCCGGAAAACGCACAGGAAGAAGGATTTCAATAGGCCTTCCATTATCCGGCATGAGAAAGCCGGAAAAAGCTTCTCCAATAGACCTGCCTCTGAATTGAAAGGCATTGTCAAAATCTTTAATAACAAACCGCCCCCCGGCTTCCGGGATATCGATCTGCTGACCCATCAACACCTTTTTTTGATACGCCTTCCCGGTTTTTTTGCTTTTGAAGCTTAGGGTGACTTCTTTGGGAGGAAGGGGACCATAACTGGATTGAAACATATTTATCCCCTTGTAACGCAGCGGATCATTTACAATTATATCCTTTTTTAAAACCGGTTTGCCATTCTCGAGGATGGTTAAACTGGAGCGGAATTCTTTCGGTGCTCCTGAATCGTAAAAACTGACGTCAAAATCCTCACACAATACCTCAAAATCGAGCGCTTTTGACTGTGCTGGATTCCGAATCCTGATGCTGTTAACACTCTCGCCTTCCGGTATGTTGACATACCCGTCAAATCCGAAAATAGAACCGATAAGACTCCCAATCAACAGTAAAACAATGCTCAGATGCACCCCGTAAACTCCCAGGCGGGTCCAGCGCCATTTTTCGGCAAAAATGCAAAAACCTTTGTCCGTCTGTTCGGTCCTGGCGTATCCAAAGCTTTTGGATATTAACGGTTCATATATATCTTTCAATTGTTCAGGTGAACGTTCTTCCACTAAATTTTCTTTATCAGCATGATTTTTGAATCTTGAAAGATTGAAAATCGGATTTTTGGCAAAAACGATCTTCCATGTGGCCTTCAGCCGATCTATTGAACAGACAACTATATTTACGGCCAGCAAAACGATCAGCAGTTGAAACCACCAGGAATTGTACATGTCGAAGAAGTCAAAAACATCGAAGATTCTATAAAGAAACTCTCCATATTCCTGAAAGTATGCCGCCGGGCTTTCGTTTTGCGGAATGAGCGTTCCAACAATTGAAGTGACAGCAAGTGACAGCAGCAGAATAACAGAGAGCATGATCCTCGTAAAAAATTTCCATATACTATTTAAATAGTCCAGAAGATACCTCCTCATTTTTGTTTTATATACTCGCAAATCCTTTGATACGTCAATTCCGAATTTTTTATGCAGTCGCCCACAGAAATCCCGCCGCGGTAATTACCGCTTAAAAAAATACCGGGATTGTCGGCTTCAAACTTTTCAAAGTATCTTTCGTGCTCGATATATCCAAGGCTGTACTGTGGAATGGCTTTGGGCCACATTTTTTCCTTAATAAATACAGGGTCACTATTAATATGCATTATTTCTTTGAATTCTTTTATCACATTGTCGATAAGCTTATCATTTTCATTATCAAGCAATTCCGGTGATCGCGCGCCGCCGATAAATAACGTAAAAGCCGCCATATCACTTTTGGCCCGGTACGGGAATATTGTCGAGTTCCAGATGGCACCCAAAAACTTTTTATTTTCTTTGGCCGGGATTAAAAATCCGAACCCGTCCAGCGGCCTACCGACAGCCTCTTGCCGGAAACCTAAATACAGCATTTTTACGGGAGGATAATAAATTTGATCCAAGTGGCCAACTAATTTATTTGCCTTATCATCAAAAACAGCAGCAGCCTGATAGGCCGGAACTGTGGATAGCATAATATCCGCAACAAATTCTTTTGATTTATCGGCATTTTTGCACAAAATTTTAAATTTTGTTCCTGATTTTGCTACTTTTTCAACATTACAGTTGTACTTGATTTTATCGCCTAATTTGTCGGCAATCGCTTCCGGAAAAGACTGCATCCCTTTTTTAAATGAAAACATCCTGGCGCTTTGTTTGGATTGCTCTGCCCGTTTCTTCCTTTCCCTTGCACCTAAAATCAGTCCTTTGAACAAACCTCCATATAATTCTTCCAGCCGATACAGCTTGGGAAAAGCTGATTTTACGCTCAGGTTGTCAGGATTGCCCGCAAAAATTCCGGCAACAAAGGGATTGATGGCATAATCAAGAAATTCCCTTCCCAAGCGTCTTTTTACAAATTCAGAAACGCTTTGGTAATATCCTTCTTCGGATTTGCCCAAAAACGGTTCCGCCAAAAGACGCAATTTGGCTTTGGGTGTAAACAGTTTGGTTTTCAAGAAAGCAGCCGGACTGGTGGGCAGAGCATGCAGCTGATTATTTCTTAAAACATATCGTTTATCAGCTTTTTCATCGGCATAGATCATTTCGTCTTCAAGTCCCACCGCCGCAACAATCTTGCCGATTAACGGCGTGGTTTCCAAGCCGCTGTTGGGTCCATAATCTATCAGGAATCCATCTTCGTGCCTGGTGACCATTGAACCGCCCGGTTCATTTTTTGACTCTAAAACTGTTACGTCAAACCCATCCTGATGTAACCAAAAGGCCGTTGCAAGCCCGGATATACCCGCTCCCAAAATCGTTATTTTAATTGTACCTTTATCCATTTCTTCTTTACATGTTCTTTTACTATAATCCCGATTGAGCGAATGTCGAGGGTGGAAACCCGCGGCCTCCGGCTCCGCTTCCAGCCCGTAGGGCCTACAGGCCGGAGGGTAGAGCCTACGCCTCGGAGAGAGAACGCCGCTCATCGGAAAAATAACCATTTATGGATGGAAACTAAAACAGTTCCTCCATGGCTTCTGCAACGGTC
>JAQYVG010000163.1 GCA_030145595.1 Desulfobacterales bacterium
GTTCGGTATTTCCCGTAATCGCGGGGTGACCAACCTTCTGGTCGAAAAAACCGATTTAAAACTGACGGTTTTCAATACTTCAATACCCAACCTGCATGTGATACCATCAGGTCCCATCCCGCCCAATCCTTCTGAAATTCTGGGTTCAAAGCGCATGGAGGAACTGATCGAAGTGCTGCGCAAAAATTTTACCCGTATTATTATCGATACCCCTCCGATTACGGCAGTCACCGATGCGGCCTTGCTGGGAAAACTTTCAGACGGTGTGGTTCTGGTTGTACGTGCCAACAGAACGGTCAGGGATATGGCCAAAACCGGGTTGGAGCAGCTTACGGCTGTGGGCGCCAAAATGCTGGGCGTAGTGTTAAACGGGGTCGGTATGGGCCGGGGCAGTTACTATTATTATCAATATTATTACTACTATGGAGATGAAGGCTATCAGGATAAAAAGTCGAGCCGCAAGAAAAAAACAAAGAGCGCCAGGATTGAAGATGCTCAACCCCAGATTTCGTAAACTAAAGTAGGCATTGAAAAAGCTATTAGAACCCTAATTGGGTTAAAACCCAATTGGGGTTTAATTTTTTCTTGGGGGGAATATAACCTTGGACGGCGGCGAAACAGCATGTTGTTCCCTGGCTCCTGAACGTCGAAGAACCAGGGAACATGCTATTGAAAGCTGATTAGGTTTCTTCTACTACAATTGCGCCGGGCTCACAGACCTCAACACAACTTTCACACCCCAGGCATTCATCAGCATTGACCGGAACCGATTTATCGTCTATCATTTCAAAGACCTCAACCGGGCAGACATCAACACATTCTTCACAGCCTTCACATTTTACTGCATCAACGGTAGGAATAAAAGCCATTTAAAGAGCCTCCTTTTTTATAAAAATTAAGCCGCGGTGGTTTACCATCCACCTTTATGCCGTTATCGGAAAAATTCCTTATACCAATTGATACGGGGAGTCAAGCCTTCTTGTATTTTTTTTACTAATAAAATCGTGTTACGATTTTATAGCTCGATAATACCGATCAGAGTATTTTTAAACCTCTCTCTTTCGGTTTCAAGTCCGGCCTGCATCGTGTTATTGCCGGCACAGCGGGCAAAAAAATCATACGGTGTTTCTCCGGGAACGATATAGAGTTTGATCGCAACGTTTTCATCACCTGAGCTTACCGCCGGCGCCTCAAACATACGGTCCGTTGATACGGGCCAGGCACTCGTCAGTAATGTGTTGAGGCTTGCAAGCAAGCCATCCTGCCATTTTTCGACAGTTTCATCCCGGCTTGCATGCATCGGTATTGAATCAAAGTCAATTACCATTTCTATTTCAGGTGCTTTATCCATCAATTCATCCAAAACAGACCGGCTGGTGGTAATAAATAATCCGGGCGGTTCCCGATCGTGTTGCATAAGTTTAGTCCAGGCCTTGAGCCGCTCTGCCACCATGTAAAAACCATGATCACTATGTGGAAACTTTTCTTTTGCCGCCGCTTCCAGGTTCAAAGCCTCATCTTCACCTTTAAGATTCTTCATGAGATCTTGCTCCATGACATCAAACAATTTCAGATCCTGGTTCAATCCATTGTTTTGCAAATCGAAACTCTGGGCAATGTGAAGAAATAATCTGGCCCTGAAAATATCTTCGGGTTCTTTTTGCAATTGGCCGGCGCTGCTTTGCTTTTTGATGTCTGCCCGTATTTGTGATGAAAAAGTTTCATCAAAAAACGGAATTTTACCTTCCCAGGCCTTAAAAAAGTCTAAAGTGCCTCCCTGATGCAGGTTGGCCCAAGCATTATAATCCTTCAAAATTGCCTCTAATTTATTTTCATCGCCGGCAATCGGTACCCTTAGGTCAATTATACCGCTATCAGCCCACATTTGGTTCTCCGGCGGTATGTTGTGCCTTGACGGTTGATAAACAACCGTCTGTTTAAAACAGGCCGCAAGGGCCTTTGCTGCCGGCCCGGACACATATGTAAACGGAAAGTATATCGGTTTCATTTAATAAAATCACTCCACGATTTTATACAACGTCCCGGAAGCATTCGGGACTTAAAAAAAGATTTTCCATGAAGCGGTCTAATAGAGAAAACTCCCCGGCCGCTCAACAATTCAACCAATCATCCATTTAACAATTTAACTAATGAACCAATTTGGTGTCTTTGACGTTGATACCCAGGCCCCTTAACTGATCACGAATCTTATCGGCAAGATCCCAGTTCTTTTCCAGCCTGGCTTTATCTCTCGTAATTATCAGACGCTGCACCTCGGGATCATAAACTTCATCCTCGAAGTTGAATATTTTCAACACCGTATCTATATTGCGGAACCCATCTACAACTTTTAGGGCGCCATCCTGATCCAATTTGTTTTCCAGAGTCAGAACATTTATTCTTTTGACAATCTTAAAGATTGAAGCCATGGCTGCTGATATATTCAAGTCATCGTCCATGGCACTGACAAAACCGTGCTTTAGGTCGTACAGTAGCTGATCGAGCTCGGGATAAGGTGAAGCATCCGCTCTTACATTATGTAAGGTATGAATACACGTATCGAGCCGATCCAGTGAACTACGGGCATTTTCGAGCCGTTCTTTGGTAAAAGTAACCGGTTTCCTGTAATGCGCCGAAAGCAGCCAGTACCTGATCACCCGGTTGGAATATCCGAGGCTCGCCAAGTCGCTGAGAGTCAGTCCGCTTCCACCTTCATCTACTTTTTTGCCCTCAACCAGGACGCGATCGCAATGGACCCAATACTTGGCTAAAGGCTTTCCGGTCACGGCCCCGGCAATTGCCAGCTCATTTTCGTTGTGAGGAAATACAAGCTCCCGGCTGCTGGTGTGAATATCATAGCTTTCCCCAAGATACTTCATAGCCATCGCCACACCCTGAATGTGCCATGAAGGACGTACATTGCCCCAGTCGGTCTTGGTGTATATCCCCCTTTTCAGCTCGGAAAGCCTCGATCTTTTCAACAGCGTGAAATCCCTGGGATTATCCTTTTCGTATTCATCCAGATCTACTGTGGCACCAAGCCTTATTTTATCAATATCTATACCGGACAGCTTACCGTAATCCGGAAACCGGGAAATGTCAAAATACAGGCTGCGAAGTTTTTCGTAGGCAAACCCTTTTGTTATCAGTTTTTCGGCCAGCAGGACCATGTCATCAACATGCCGGCTCGCCAGAGGGTATTGCGCAGGCTTGATTCCCAGGGAATCCAGATCCTTCTTAAACCCCTCGATATTCTTGGCGGTAAATTCACCTATATCCAGTCCTGCTTTTTCAGAACCGTCAATAGTTTTATCATCCAGATCGGTAATATTCATGACATGTGTTACCGCATATCCCCTATATTCGAGGTAGCTGCACAAAAGGTCTGAAAAAACAAAACGCCGGCATTCACTCACGTGCAGGCGTGCGTGCGCCGTGGGTCCGCATGAAAATATACAGACTTTTCCCGCTTGCAGCGGTTCAAAAGACTCCTTGCTTCGGCTCATGGTATTGAACAGTTGCAGATCGACCTTTTCGCGTACTGCAAAAAGCGGTGTGCTGAGGTAACGTTCCCCACCGTCCGGCAATATCACCACAATCGTACCTTCCGGTAAGGTTTCCGCCTGCTTACAAGCAATCACCATAGCGGCTCCGCTGCTCATTCCGACAAAGAGACCTTCTTCTTTGGCAAGGCGTCTTGTCATTTCAAAGGCTTCTTCATCATCAATATTTACGATAGCATCAAGGATTTTCTTATCAAAAATTTCGGGACGATAAGCTTCCTTCATGTTTTTTAGACCCTGAATTTTGTGACCGAGATAAGGCTCGACAGCAACGATTCTGATAGCAGGATTATGTTCTTTCAGCCGCCTTGAAATGCCCATGACTGTCCCGCTGGTACCCAGGGTGGCAACGACCATGGTAACCTTGCCGTTCGTTTGCTCCCAGATTTCCTGGGCTGTTCCGTAATAGTGCGCCTCCCAGTTGGCGGCGCTGTTGAATTGGTCGGCCATGAAATAGGCCCCGGGATTTTTCCGGGCCATTTTATAAACCTCTTCGATAGCACCGTCGGTCCCAAGATGACCGGGCGTGAGAAAAATCTCGGCGCCGCGGGCCTTCAAAATCTTCTGTCGTTCAACACTTACCGCCTCTGACATCGTCAACAAAAGTTTATAGCCCTTAACCCCACATACCATCGCAAGACCGATACCCGTGTTTCCGCTGGTAGCTTCGATCACTGTTTTCTCAGGTGTAAGCTCACCGGATTTTTCACCGGCCTCAATCATGGAAAGGGCGATCCGATCCTTGACCGAACCACCTGGATTAAAATACTCCAGCTTTGCCAGAATTCTCACTTTCGGATTTGGATTGAGGCCTTTAATCTCAACCAGAGGTGTGTTGCCAATAGTGTCCAGAATAGAATAACTCATCTTTTCAACAGTTTTCATTCACTAATCAGGTAGTTGGTTTTCAAAAAACTTATTAAAAGGAACTAATGCTGCATTAGAAAAGAAGATAATATACTTAGAATCTCCTTGCGAACCTGACTTTCACTCTTGGATGCATCTATCACGCGAAATCTCTCCGGCTCCAGGCGCGCAAGCTCAAGATAGCCCGATCTTACCTTTTCATGAAATGCAAGGGTCTCTTTTTCAAACCGGCTTTCAATGCCTGTTCTGCTGCCGTTGTTAATCTGTTTCCAGGCACGGGCAAGGCCCTTTGCAGGGGGCAGATCAAGCAGGATGGTTATATCAGGTTTTAAGTCCTTTAGTATCAGTTTGTGTAAGCTGTGGATTAACCCGATGTCGAGTTCTCTGGCATAACCCTGATAAACGACGGTAGCGTCATAATAGCGATCACACAGCACCGTTTTACCCGCCGATAGTAAAGGCACTATTAATTGTTTAACATGCTGGGCGCGATCAGCGGTGTACAAAAGGAGCTCCGCCATGGGATCCATATCGCTGCTTTCAGGATCCAGCAAAAGCGCCCGTATCTTCTTCCCGATCCTGGTTCCCCCCGGTTCCCTGGTGGCCTCACATGCATGCCCCTTACTTTGAAGAAACTCAACAATAGATCTAATCTGGGTCGTTTTTCCGGAGCCTTCAATGCCCTCAAGCGTGATAAACATATTTTTTCAACTTATTGGATTAAAATTGTTTTTTAAGTTCAGCATCCGATAAAACCTATCCCTAATAATAGAAAATTAGTTGCGAGTTACGGGTTGCGTGTTACGGGTTGCGAGTTACGGGTTGCGTGTTACGGGTTGCGTGTTACGGGTTGCAAGTTAATATATTCATCGATGTATACCCGCAACGCGTAACCCGCAACCTTTGGTAACCCACTTTGCCGGCGTTTCATTACTCCAATTTCAGCAAATTAAACTAATTTGGCTCTTTATCCCTTTTCCCCACGTAAAAATGACGACCTAAAAGCCTGTGAAAGGATGTCCAGGTCTCATTTGAATCTTGTAAAGCGATAAAATCACGCACAGCCTTAACCTTGGAGTCCATCTCGTCAATATAGTTGAGCAAAACAGCCTCGATTGTTTTGGGAGGCTCGGGTGATCCGAATTCCTGGGTTCCATGGTGGCTCACAATCAGGTGTTTGAGTAAAAGCTTCCGCTCTTCTGGAAAATCCTCGATTTGGTCCAGCTTCTCTACGATCATCTCCAAGCCAATAACGATATGGCTTAAGAATCGACCTTCGTCGGAATAGTCTATCTTGAGCTCATATTCCAGTTCTCTTGTCTTGCCGATGTCATGCAGGATGGCGCCGGTTATCAGCAAATCCCTGTCAATTCCGCTGTAATGCCCGGCAATTTTGTCTGCCAAAGTTGCCATTGACAAGGTATGTTCCAGCAGGCCGCCGATATAAGCATGGTGCATCTTTTTGGCTGCCGGTGCGGTTTTGAATTTGAGAACAAACTCCTTGTCGTTCCAAAACGCATCTAAAAGAGCTTTTAAGTAGTCGTCTTTAAAAGATGCCGTAACCGCTAAGAGGCGCTGGAGCATGCTGTCAATATTAAGCTGGGTCGCTGGTAAAAACACTGACGGATCAAACACTTCGGCAGAACATGCCTCCATGTTTTTGATGACAAGTTGGGCGACGCCCCTGTATTCATTAACACTGGCCTGGATGCGTACGACATCACCGGAGGCCGGACCGGCGGCGATGCGATCTACATTATCCCACACCACACCTTTAATGCTGCCGGTTTTATCAGAAAGGACGACATTTAAATAATTGTTTCCATCTTTTTTCTGAGCAACGGTTTTCTCAGATAACACAAAGATATCATCCACAAAATCCCCGGGCTTGAGATCATCTACATATTGCTTTTTCATGCCGTAATCCTTTTACGAAACCATCAAGTTTGCGTTTTTTTCTTGCCTATCTCCCACCCCTTTAATTCCTCCAGCAGGCTGTAATCTGTCATATCGCACTTAATCGGAGTAATGGAGATATAATTTCTATCCAGAGCGACAGCATCAGCATCGGGATTATCAGAAGAAGTTTTAGGAACGTGTCCATGCCAGTAGTACGTGCGGTTGCGGGGATCGACCCTTTTTTCTAAATATTCGGTATACAGCTCGACTGCCTGTCTGCTTATGCGGGTGCCGGCAACTTCTTCCATGGGGATATCAGGGATATTTACATTAAGAATGGTTCCTGAAGGCAGCCCTTTTTTTAACACATGTTCGGCCAGGTGCGCTGTAAAACGAGCGGCTTCATCGTATCCCATATGATCGTCTCCTTTTACCGAGACAGCAATTGCCGGCACTTTGTATATAGCTGCTTCCCTGGCAGCCGCAACGGTGCCGGAATAGTTGATATTAATCCCCACGTTGGCCCCCAGATTGATCCCTGAAATTACCAGATCCGGCCTTTTATCGAGAATTTTCATCAATCCCATTTTGATGCAGTCGACCGGTGTTCCACTGACAGCATATCCGCAAAGCCCGTCACTGACCTCAATCTTTGCTTTTCGAAGCGGCTGATAAAGTGTTATACCATGCCCCACGGCACTGCGCTCTCTGTCAGGAGCCACTACGGTTACTTTATGCTGCGGGGCAAATCTTTTATAAAGCGCCCACAGGCCTTCAGCATATATACCGTCATCGTTGGTTAAAAGTATATTTTTTGTCATAAGACTCTAATTGCGTTTATTTAACTGCGGCAATTATTCAATACATTAACTTGCAATCTTTTGAAAGCAAATATTACCCCAAGTACATCTTGACATTTTCCAACTAAATAGCTTTATACTTAATATTCTAATCGTATTCAAGATGTTATTACTAGTGCCCATCCATAAATACATTTGAGCACTAAGTAGTTTCCAATTGAAGCATACCGCCCTGAAGGGCGGTATGCTTCCCGGTAAGGATTTTAAGTATATTTTATATAGCTCCCCTCAGCCCCGTCCTAATGGACGGGGTTTGCGGGGAGCGAACCGGTCATAAATGAGAACCAAATTTAAAATCAGGGTTCGATGAGCAAGGCCGCACAAGGGTTTTCGCCCGCTTGTCCCGCTGTTGCGGGGAGGCGTACTTTAGTACGTCGCCCCGCCAAATACATGCGGGACAAGAGGGCGGAAACCCGCGGCCTCCGGCTCCGCTTCCAGCCCGTAGGGCCTACAGGCCGGAGGGTAGAGCCTACGCCTCGGAGAG
>JAQYVG010000164.1 GCA_030145595.1 Desulfobacterales bacterium
ATGTTTAAGTTCTGATCGGATTTCATCCACAGTGATGGGTGCAGACTTTTCTTTGAAATCGCCGGTTTTGGCCCGCAGGTGCTGTTTGGCTCCCCGGATAGTAAATTTTTCATCATACAGAAGATGCTTGATCTTTAAAATTAGCTCTACATCAATTTTTCTGTACAGTCGATGGCCTGATGCTGTTCGTTTTGGTTTTATTCTTTTGAATTCAGTTTCCCAGAACCTTAAAACATATGCCGGAACCCCTGTAATTGCGCTGACTTCTCCAACTTTGAAGTACAGCTTATCAGGCAGCTCTTTTTGATCAGGTTTGTTGTTTTGCATCTTAATACCCCAATTAGGCCTAAATGTCAGGCAGGCAATGCAGCATCAAATTCCTTTAAAAGGCTGTCGGCAATGTCTTTATGGATTCGATTTACCTTATCATCATCCAAGGTCTCTTGGAAAGATCTGTAAGTTATTCTAAATGAAATACTTTTTTTGCCTGAGGGGGTCGGATCACCTTCGAATACGTCAAATAAATGCAAACTTTCCACCAGGTCTTCATCAAGGGTTTCAACGCATTTTAGTATCTTCAGCGCTTCGACATTCTTGTCGACAATCAGGGTAATATCTCTCGATGTGGCCGGAAATTTTGGAAGGGGACGGGCTGATTTCAAAGTAGGTATTTGCTCGAGCAGCAGGTCGAAATTAAGTTCAAAGATGTAAGCCGTTTGCTTGAGATCGTAGTTGCCAAGCACATTCGGATGCAGTTCTCCTAAAAGGCCTAATGGTTCATCGGTTATAAAAACTTGGGCCGTATAACCGGGTGTCGTGTAACAGCAAAATTCCGGCGGCATACGGGTAAATGCCCCGTTGACAACGCCCAGACTCTTTAACAATTCTTCGACAACACCTTTTAAGTCATAAAAATCGCAATTTATTTCTTCGGAAAACCACAAAGCATCATTTCTAATTCCGGTCCAAAGACCGGCCAGCATTTCAACTTCAATCGGCTGACTGTCTATTTCTCCGGTGCTAAAAAAAACGTTGCCCATCTCAAAAAGTTTCAAATTTTTATTTTGCATTGCCAGGTTGCGATGCATTGTTTCAAGCAGGCCGGGGACTAAAGATGTGCGCATCACGGACTGATCTTCCGACAAACGATTTAATATCTCTACTTGGTTGCGTTTAGGGTCATCCGGTCTGATTTGGAGGCGATCACATGACAGCTTGTTGATAAAGCTGTAATTTATCGCTTCAGTAAAGCCCATGCCTGTCATCAGATTTTTAATGCGGACTCTCGAGTCGACCCGCCCGGACGTCTTTCTGTCATCCGCCGGTATCAAGGGGAAGGTTGTCTTGATGTTGTCATAACCCAACAACCGTGCAATCTCTTCAGTAAGATCTTCAAATCTGCTGATGTCAACTCTACAGGACGGCGGGAAAACACGAAGTTTGTCGTTATCAATTTTCTCAACTTCAAACTCAATCGAGCGCAAAAAGCTTTCAATCTCATTTTGGTCCAAACGGGTACCAAGATGACGATTTAAAGCATTGACGCTGCAATCGATGATTTTATCGGGCAAAGGCTTGGGGTGTTCATCAATCGTGCCGCTGATTAGTTTGCCGCTGCTGATTCCGACAATGAGTTGGGCAACTCGATGCAATGCGGTGGTGGTGCCCCGGGGGTCAACGCCACGTTCAAACCGATGGGACGCATCGGTGCTCAGTCCCAGTTTTTTAGCCGTTTTCCGAATACAAACCGGATCAAAATAAGCGCTTTCAAGCAGAACCCGTGTGGTGGTGTCTTCGACTTCCGAATTCAACCCGCCCATAACACCTCCAATAGCAACCGGCTTCTCTCCATCACAGATCATAAGCATTTCCGGATCCAGGTGCCGCTCTTTTTGATCCAGAGTGGTAAATGTCTCATCCTGTTGCGCGACCCGAACAACAATTCTATTTTCAGCCAGCTGGTCAAAATCAAAGGCATGCAGCGGCTGACCGGTCTCCATCATAACAAAATTGGTGGCATCGACGACATTGTTAATCGGCTTTAAACCTATTGAAATAAGTCGATCCTGCAGCCAAAACGGTGAGGGGCCGACCTTAACATCCACAACAAGCATAGCGGCATATCTTGGACAAAAGTCCGGATCTAAAATTTTGACAGAGGTATAATTTAAAATATCATCGAAAGATTCCGGAAGGCTAATTGCAGGATATTTTACCTTCGCATTCTTAAATGCCGCAACTTCCCGTCCTATTCCAATGATACTTAAACAGTCCGCCCTGTTGGGTGTCAGGTCAATTTCAAACACAGGGTCTGATAATACAAGCGCCTGGTTTAACGGATCTCCAGCCGAAAAGTCGGAGGCAAGCTCCATGATGCCAGCCCTGCTTGCACCCAGGCCCAATTCAGCTTCACTGCAAAGCATCCCCTCGGAGGTTTCGCCACGGATCAAATCTTTTTTGAGAACATTGCCGTCCGGCAGACAGGTGCCGGGAAGGGCACAGGGTGCCAGCATATCTTTTTTCACATTGGGCGCGCCACACACAACAGGAATCACGCGGTAGCCCACATCCACCTGGCAGATTTTGAGATTGTCAGCCTGCGGATGGGGTGCAATCTTGGCAATACGGCCAACTACAACTCTGTCGAGATACTCATAACGATCTGAAACACTCTCAACTTCAAGCCCTGCCATGGTAAGGGCGTCAGCCATGTCTTCCGGCGGCATGTCAACGTCCACGTATTGCGTTAACCAGCTTAAACTGACTTTCATCTTAAAATTGCCTTAAAAATCTTAAATCGTTTTCAAAATATTTGCGGATATCATCAATTCTATATTTTAACATGGCAATTCTTTCAACACCCATCCCAAAGGCAAATCCGCTGTAGCGGGTCGTATCGTAACCGACGTTTTCAAACACAGCAGGATGTACCATGCCGGAACCAAGAACTTCAAGCCATCCGGTGTGTGAGCATACCCTGCATCCCGCCCCCCGGCAGATAACACATCGAATGTCAACTTCGGCACTCGGTTCGGTAAAAGGGAAGAAGCTGGGTCTGAATCTTAAGCTTGTCCCGGCGTCAAACATCTGGTGTACAAATGTAGTAAGCACCCCCTTGAGATCGCCAAAGGAAATGCCTTTATCAACCAGCAAGCCTTCAACTTGATGAAACATGGGGGTGTGTGTCAGATCGGAATCACAACGGTAGACCTTGCCGGGGGCAATAATTCTGACCGGCGGCTTCTGTTGCTCCATTATCCGCGGCTGGGTGGGAGAGGTATGGGTTCGCAGAACTATGTTCTTTGAAATATAGAACGTATCCTGCATATCCCTTGCCGGATGATTTTTGGGGATATTAAGTGCTTCAAAATTATAATAATCGGTTTCAACCTCCGGCCCTTCAGCAATATCAAACCCTAACTTGATAAAAATGTCGCAAATCTGCTGGGCAATCTGAGTAATAGGGTGCAACGATCCTTGCCGGACAACTCGGCCGGGCAGCGAAACATCGATGTGGCCTTCTGTTTCTAATGATGCCGTCTCAAGTTGTTTGAGGGCCTTTTTGAATTTGGCATCAAGAAGTCTTTTAGTCTCGTTGGCCTTTTTTCCGGCTTCTGGTTTCTGTTCCGGCGGAAGATCCGCAATACTCCTTAAAAATTGAGTGACTTTGCCTTTCCGGCCCAGATATCGGATTGAAAGGTCTTTGATGCTTTCAACATCAGCAGCAACCTCAAGCTCCTTCAGTGCCTGCTCTTGAATCTGTTCAATATTTTTTTCCACTTTTCATGAAATATCCGGGCTAAAGTTGTTGTGCAGCCAAATCGGTTATTTTGGCAAATCCCGCCGGATCAGATATTGCCAGTTCCGCCATAACTTTGCGGTCAAGCTCAACACCGGCAAGTTTAAGTCCGTGTATGAATTTGCTGTATGACAAATTATGCATGCGAACCGCCGCATTAATTCTTGTGATCCAGAGTTTCCGAAAATCGCGCTTGCGTACTCTGCGATCACGATAGGCGTACATTAGTGCTTTGTCTACCGCATCAGCCGCTGTACGAAACAGCTTACTACGTCCTCCGCGAAACCCTCTGGCCAATTTTAATACTTTTTTCCGGCGTCTTCTAGCTTTAAAACCTCTTTTTACGCGCATTGCTACTCTCCTTATCTATAGCCGTTCACAGGTTCAACGTTTCCCGTTCCGGGTTCTGCGTTCTGCGTTCAACCCTGGACTAATAATTAATAATTAATTGTTAATTATTAATTGTTAACCATTATTCCCCGAACCCTGAACCTCTGAACCTTTGAAGCCTATCCGTTGGGAAGCAGGAGCTTTATCTCTTTTCTATTCGTTTTGTCAACAATCCGGCTTTGCCGTAGCCCCCGCTTACGCTTTGTGGTCTTTTTCGTTAACATATGACTTGCATTTGATTTTGAAAATACAAATTTACCCGTACCTGTCTTCTTGAAACGCTTTGCTGCTGCACGATTTGTCTTGATTTTCGGCATTTATAATTCCTTTCACTCTTGTCCAAAATAAATGGTATCTTCTCAATAAATGGAGGCTACCGGTAATGAAATTTGAAAATGGCTGATTGTTTGAACGCATTAGTGAGTGTTAAGAAAAAACAGCAACTATCTGATATCTTCATAAACAATAGAGACGTAATAACCATAGATCATTCTTATTTCAATGTTATGGCCCTGTTTTTTCTTTAGACTCACTTTTGCGTGAGTTTCAGACGTTTTCAAATTTTATTACCGGTTGCCGCACCACTTACCAGAACTTATTGAAAAGTTACATGTTTTCTTTTTAACTATATGTTTTTATGGTATTAACCTCAGTCAAAGCTCATTGGAACCTTGGAGTAATGGAGTGTTGGAGTAATGTAGAAATCAAGGGAACCATTACTCCAGTACTCCAACAAATCCAAACCGTTTAAAAGTTCAAATATAGATGGCGCGAGCATTAGACAAAATCCAGCCCACGCCATCTTAAAAATAAAAAACCATGAACAATTAGCAAGGTAACATGCTTTAAAATCCAGCACTTTAACGCTTGCAAAAGAGAGTCGGATGAAGAAAATAATTGTTTCTACAATTATTTCGGCGCCAGTAACATATACATGGTACGGCCTTCAAACTTGGGGTATTGCTCCACTGCAGCAAATTCCTCCGTTTCTTGAACAATTCTTTCCAGCACATCCCTGCCAAGCTGGGAAAGCGTAATTTCACGACCCCTGAATATAACGGTTACCTTGACTTTGTCCTTTTTAGCAATAAACTTCTTGATATGGTTGATCTTGGTCTGCAAATCGTGTTCGCCTGTTTTTGGGCGCACCTTTATTTCTTTGAGTTGAAAGGTACTTTGTTTCTTTTTTGCTTCTTGTTTCTTTTTGGTCAGCTCATACTTGTAGCGACCGTAATCCATTATTTTACAAACAGGGGGATTTGCATTGGGAGAAATTTCAACCAGGTCAAGACCAAAATCTCCGGCAGTGGCAAGGGCCTTGTACGTAGGGATAATGCCGATCTGATTTCCGTCGGGATCTATTACTCTAACCTCTTTGGCTCTTATATTCTTATTGATAAATGTTCTGTCTGATCTCCTTGGTCTATTTGTTGGTCGTCTTGTTACAGCTATCCTGCACCTCCTACAGTAAAAATTGTTATTATTGCTCATCAGTGGGGAAACAAGGCAAAAGGCCTATTTTGAAAATTGTATTCGCCGTTAACCCTGCAGTTACTATCTTCCCAAACTGTGAACCACCGGTCCAGACCGGATCTTCGAATATAAAATTACGTTAATAAAAGCAAGAACAAAATGCAAGAAAAATAAAAATTTGGTCCGGATTCTTTACTGGCTGAGTGTGTACTTGGCAAGCAGGCTCCCTTGCCAGTATGTATGCTCCGGATTGTTGAAATAAGCCTTAAAAAGTTCCAGGCTTTGCTGGCGCAAAATATGCGGCACTATTGAAATCTGCCCGCTATGATACAAAGGGGCGAGCGCTTCTAAATTGCAGTTTGCGGCTCCTCCCATGACATCTTCGTAGGCGTAAACCACTGCTCCGATGCCGCTTAAAATAATGGCGCCAAGGCACATCAGGCAGGGTTCCATGGTACAAAACAGGGTCACCTTGCTTTTATCTATATTCTCTTCAAGGTCAATAAGGCGCCTTAAGGCAACCATTTCGGCATGATCAACTTCATTGACAGCATCTCCGGCGGTACCTGCTCGTGAAGCGTTTACTATAATCCTGTCCTGATAAACCAGTACGCAGCCAATCGGAAATTCCCCGGCCTCAAGTGCTTTTTGGGCTTGATCAAGCGCCTTTTTCATATAACGCTCGTAATCCATACGAATCGCCTCGAAAGTTTTTCAGTCAATTATGCTTTAAGGCAATGTAATTATTCAATGATGTTTCGTGTTGGGGGTTGGGGTTTGCTTTTTAACAACTTTTTTTTTCAACCCGCAACCCGCAACTCGCAACCTTTAACAAAACCATTTTACATTGATATAAAAGTCCGTTATGAAGTTATAGGGCGCGCCTTCGCTTTTTTACAATCTGCAAATCGTATCATCACAGGGACAGCTGCCGTCGACTTCAAAGGCATAGACGATTCTCGATTCAATTGCAACCTGCCGGGGCGAAATTTCATTAAAATCTGTTTTAGATATCTTTTCAACAAGTTCGATTCTGGCCGGTATTGCCTCAAGACCCTTTGCTATAACCTTACAGGTAGCCCCGTCTATAATATCTGCACCCTCGCCGTTTGTCACCACCACAAAGGGGATCTGGTAGGGAGCAACAAGCCTGGACGCAGCCAGCGCCGGGCGGTGACGGGTAACCAGTGAGCCGGGACCGTATTTTATGATCATACCGGTCCGACCGGACACGTTGATCACGCAATCGATTTTAACAATTGCGCTTTTATCTCCGGCTGTTACCAAAAGTTCGCGTCGGGGCTGAATCTCTTTTTTCAGGTAGCCTTTACGGTTCACTAAAAGCTGCGCCAGTTTCTGTCGGTACCTTTCATCATGGGTATCTTTGATGATTTCGCCGGAGATAAAATCGACAAGTTCGCCGAGTATGAGATGATGTCCCTGCATTTCCTTCCTTTGGTAATCCTTTAGATAAAAATAATGAATGATCTTCACGATGTAAAGGCTAAAATATTTCTTTACAATTAATTTTGCATGTGAATAAATCCGCTTTGCAAAAACTGCAAAGTGATCAGCTCATTTTTTAGCATCGATTTTATTTGTTATTATATCGATTAAGACCGTCTCGCAAAAAGTCAAAAAAAACTTTTTGCGAAGGTTTTAAGTTTTAGGTTTTAAGTATTTTTGGATCATCTCCAAAAGAGTTGGAGTGATCCTAAGGATTCGAGGGTCCCAGGATTCAAGGGTTCGAGTGAAATACCTTAAGATATCTGTGCTTTAAAAGTTTTGCATAAGTTGTATAGGCTATACTTGCATCTATTTAAAAAAACGAATCACGAATGTATCCTCTGAGGAAAAAAGGTTCTATTTAACATTACAGACAAGAAGGGCTGCCGGGGACATTCTGTCAAATATAGCAGCAGTTGCAAGGATACTTAAAGTGATGGTAAAATAGTTTGGAAGAAAACACTTGACCCCTTGACCCCTTGAATCCTGGAACCCTCTTCTCC
>JAQYVG010000165.1 GCA_030145595.1 Desulfobacterales bacterium
ACAGAATGGTGGCAAAGCTAAAAGACAAATGGTATCCTGCTTACCGAACCGTCGCCGAGATTCCCGGAAAAGGTGTCTGGTACAGGGTAAGGATCGGGTCTTTTAAAAGAAAGGCCGAAGCCCAAAGCACGCTGGAACGCTTAAAAAAAGACAAAATTAATGGGGTCCTGCTCCCCCAGTAACCAAAAAGGACAATTAAAAATATAATCACGAAAGCGCGAAAGTACGAAAACACGAAAAAGAGATACATATGGATGATAATAATCCCAATAGAAATAAAGGCCGTGAAAGAGCTTATTGATATCCATTTTTCTCAACTTAGATCATACCTTAAGGCAACTGGTTTGAAGACAGGTTTATTGCTGAATTTTGCAAAACCCACTTTGGAAATAAAAAGAGTGGTTAATTAATTCTTATTTTCTACTTTCGCGTTTTCGTACTTTCGTGTTTTCGTGATAAGCGTATTTATTTCCGGACCAGGGAGATATTATGAAAATTACCAAGGACGAGGTCATGCATGTGGCGAATCTTGCGCGCCTTGATATGGACGAGGCTTCCATTGACAAGTTCGCCGACCAGATTGGAACGATCTTGGAATATGTCGACGTATTAAATCGTGTCGACACGCAAGGTGTGACACCGACTTCGCATGCGATTTCTCTGACCAATGTCTTTCGGGAAGACCAGGAAAAGAAAACTTTGGAAAGAGACAAGGCGCTTGCCAATGCCCCTCAAAAAGAAGATGGTAATTTTGTCGTTCCCAAAGTAATAACTTAAACCGGACAAGCCGGAGCCAAACAGGTCATGTTCATTTTAACCACGAAGGTCACGAAGGAGAGACAATAGCACGTCAGTGCTTTCAACATTGCGGTTGTAACCGGGTGCGGAGCACACGGTTTAAGCGAACAATAAAGCAAAAAAATCTTCGTGTTTCTTCGTGTACTTCGTGGTGAAAAAAATATGCTAAAAAGCACAAAGGCTACAATTAAAAAAACTAATCAAGGAGTTACAGAGATGCAACTGTATGAACTTACGATCCAGCAGGCCCACGCGCTTTTAAAAGGCAAAGAGATATCGGCGCAGGAATTGACCCGTGCCGTTCTTGATCGTATCGATGCGGTTGATGATAAGGTGGGCGCCTATATTACAGTAGCGCGCGAAACGGCCATGGGTCAGGCTGAGCTTGCCGATCAGGCAATTTCGCAGGGAAACATTTTTCCCCTTACCGGCATCCCTCTGGCACTCAAGGACCTTATGTGCACACAGGACTTGCGGACAACCTGCGGGTCCAAAATTCTTGAAAATTTTGTTCCGCCTTATGATGCTACGGTTGTAAAAAAATTGAAAAAAGAAGGTGCCGTGATTGTCGGCAAGGTAAATATGGACGAATTTGCCATGGGTTCATCCACCGAAAATTCAGGACTGCAGCCAACCTACAATCCCTGGGACCTGACGCGTATTCCCGGAGGCTCCAGCGGAGGTTCTGCGGCGGCGATAGCAGCGGATATGTGTATCGGGGCTTTGGGTTCGGATACCGGCGGTTCCATACGTCAGCCGGCGTCCCACTGCGGTGTGGTTGGAATGAAACCCACCTACGGCAGGGTTTCCCGTTTCGGTCTGGTGGCCTTTGCTTCGTCCCTGGACCAGATCGGTCCACTGGCAAAAGATGTTACGGATTGTGCTGTTTTAATGAATGCTATTTGCGGATACGATTCACAGGACTCTACCTCCGTACCACGGGATGTTCCGGATTACACAACCTTTTTAAAAGACAGTTTAAATGGAGTGGTTGTCGGCATTCCTAAGGAATACAGCGATGTTGCAGGACTTAATCCGGATGTTTCCAAAAAGGTGCAGCAGGCCGCCAATACTATCGAAGGCATGGGGGCCGAATGCGTTGAAGTTTCGTTGCCGCACACTGAATATGTGGTGGCGGCCTATTATGTGATTGCACCCTGTGAGGCCAGCTCAAACCTTGCCCGTTATGACGGTGTCAAATACGGTTTCAGAGCCGAGGACCGGCACAATTTGATTGAAATGTACCAGAGTACCAGGTCTAAAGGCTTCGGCCCTGAGGTCCAGCGGCGTATCATCCTGGGGACTTACTCTCTATCAGCCGGGTATTACGATGCCTATTACGGCAAGGCCTCCCAGGTACGAACTTTGATCATAGAAGATTTTAAAAAGGCCTTTGAAGCCTGCGATGTGATTCTGGCACCGGTGGCGCCCACCCCGGCCTTTGAAATAGGAGCAAAAGTCGATGATCCGCTAACAATGTATTTGTCCGACATCTTTACGCTTTCGGCCAATCTGGCCGGAATACCCGGAATGTCGGTTCCCTGCGGATTTTCATCAGAGGGCCTCCCCATCGGACTCCAGATCATGGGCAACCATTTTGACGAGGGGATGCTTTTAAAAGTGGCTTACAATTTCGAACAAGCCACCGATTTCCATACCCTAAAACCGACACTGTAAGATTAAACCACGAAGAACACGAAGGAGCACGAAGAATGGAATTTGACGAATTATCAAATCGTGTTATTGGATGTGCACTAGAGGTGCATCGCAATTTAGGACCTGGATTGCTTGAATCAACCTATGAACAGTGCTTTGCCCATGAGTTGAGAGTGGCAAGTATGCCTTTCAAGTTACAACATCCCCTGCCGGTAGAATACAAAGGCTTAAAGCTTGACTGTGGTTATCGGGTTGATCTCTTGATTGATAATAGCCTAATTGTTGAGTTGAAGAGCGTAGATAGTGTGTTGCCAATCCATCAAGCTCAATTACTGACATATATGAAATTGTCCAGCATAAAAATTGGCTTATTGATGAATTTTAACGTTAAATATTTAAAAACGGGGATAATACGAATGGTTCTATAAAACCCTTCGTGCCCTTCGTGTTCTTCGTGGTAAAAAACATTTTCATTTTCATAGAGTTAAAGGGGAGCAGCTATGAGTATTCAACCCAAGAGTGAGAATTTCCGGAAAGCGTTCAAATGGGTTTCGGAAGAACGTAAGTTCAATACGGGCAAAGAGGTCAAGGTATTAATCGATGAGGCCTGTCTAAAGTTCAATCTGTCGCCCAAAGAAGCGGACTTTTTAGCAAGAACACTTATTGAAGAAAAAAAATAGGCAACTTTTGCCTTGGAAGGCAAGAGCTGAATAAAAACATTTATCACGAAAGCACGAAAAGACGAAAACACGAAACTAAAATCTTTTCTTTCGTGCTATCCTTCTTTCGCATGCCCCGAGGCATAGCCTGTTTTACCGGGGGGTTTTCGTGATTAGCTTTAAGATTTCGTTGCAGGGTTTACACTAACTCCCAAAAACGCTAAATTTCTAAAATGTCAAAAATAAAAATACTTCCCGAGGTGCTCTCCAACAAAATCGCGGCCGGCGAAGTCGTCGAGCGCCCGGCATCCGTTGTCAAAGAGCTGGTCGAGAATGCCCTGGATGCCGGCAGCAGCCGCATTATCATTGAAATCGAAAAAGGCGGCCGCTCTCTAATCCGGGTTTCTGATAACGGCAGCGGAATGAACCGCGACGATGCCCTGCTGGCTATAGAGCGTTATGCCACCAGCAAAATATTCAAAGACCGTGATCTGTTTGCAATCAGCACCCTTGGCTTCAGAGGAGAAGCCCTTCCCAGCATTGCCTCGGTATCCAGATTTACCCTGGTGACAAAAGATGAAAGCTCTGCGGTGGGAACTGAAATAGTAGTCCAAGGCGGCACTGTGAAGAAAGTTTCCGATGTCGGTGCTCCCACCGGCACTATGGTCACCGTCGGGCAGCTCTTTTTTAATACGCCTGCCAGACGAAAGTTTTTAAAGACCGTCAATACGGAGATGGGGCACATTGCAGATGCCGCCGCCGCCTTTGCCTTGGGCCGCCCCCGGGTCCAATTCAGACTCGTTCACAACGGCAAAGTGCTGAAAAGCTGGCCCACAGCCTCTGATCCTGTTGACCGGGTTGTCGATGTTTTGGGCAAATCAATTGAAAACGATCTTCACAGTCTGAAATTTGATGACAGCGCCGTTGCCGTCACCGGCTGGACAGCTTCTCCAAGAGTTGCGCGCAGCACTTCCAGAGGGACATATATATTTGTCAACGGCCGTCTTGTCCGCGACCGGGTCATCCGGCACGCCCTGTTTGAAGGATACGGTAAACGCTTGATGAAGGGACAGTTTCCAATGGCGGTTCTTTTTATCAAAGTTCCCTACGACCAGGTGGATGTCAACGTCCATCCCGCCAAGCACGAGGTGCGCTTTGCGCAGCAGAAAAGAGTGCATGATGCCGTTGCCGGGGCCGTTGCCGAGACCTTGCGCTACGGCGACCGGTCTGCATGGATTACAACGCCATCGACGCCAAGGCCGACGGCAGTGGAGCAGCACCGCATTTCAGAACAAGAGGCTGTTTTCGGCAGAGATGAAACAGGAGCGCTTCGCTTGAGGAGCACTGCGTTTGAGGATAGAGGAGCGCTTCGCTTTAGGGAGAAAGAAGATGCGGCTGCCGAGCAGGCTCCGCTTTGGAAGGAGAAGCGGTTTGGCGATTTAAGAGTGATCGGCCAGCTGCACAACACCTATCTCCTGTGTGAGTCTGGTGACGGGCTTGTGCTAATTGATCAGCATGCCGCCCACGAGCGCATCCTTTATGAGCAGCTTAAAAAGAGCTCTGCGGCTTCCACCATGGCGGCTCAGAAACTTGTTGTTCCGGAAACCATTGACTTTGGATACCGGGAGGCGCAGATTTTGGAAAAACTGATCCCGGATCTAAAAGAACTGGGTCTTGAGATCGAGCCCTTTGGCGGCAGTACCTTTGTGGTAAAGGCTGTCCCGGCCCGGCTTGCAAATAGAGAGATCAGCCCCCTTGTTGTTGAAATCGTGGAGAAGATGGCCCAGGTCGGTTTTGCGCCCGGTCTTGACAAAGCTATTGACGAGTGTCTGATCCTGATGGCCTGTCACGGGGCTGTCAGGGCCAAACAGCAGCTTTCCGATCAGCAGATCAAAGAGCTTTTAAACCAGTTAGACGAATGCGACAATCCCTCCAACTGCCCCCACGGACGTCCGACCTGGATCAGGTGGTCCTTAAGAACACTTGAGAAATCGTTTAAAAGAATCGTTTAAAAATTTATCACGAAAACACGAAAGAACGAAGACACGAAAGTTTCAAAATTATTGCAATAAAAAAAGGCCGGGGATATCCCCGGCCTTATGAATTTAATTGCAGCCCGCCAAGTTATCGGCGGGTAAACCTTGCGCCAATTGATCCCGCCTATCGAGGTCGAGGCTGTGCGGAGATCCCCGCTCTTCGAGCGGGGGCAGAGTGGGATGAACTCAAATAAAGAATTGTCTTTTATACGTATAAGATGTTAATATATCCTCATTATCAGGAGGTGAAATATGGATTGGCGACAATACATTCATTCAGACCCGGAGATATTGGTAGGCAAGCCAATAATTAAAGGTACTCGATTAGCTGTGGGTTTTATTTTGGATCTCTTTTCAGAAGGATGGACACAAGAGCAAATAATTGAAAATTATCCAACTATTACTAAAGATGCTCTTCAAGCAGTTTTCGCATTCGCGTCAGAATGTTTACGTGATGAAACTGTATATACAATGCCTTCCAAAGTGGCGCAATGATTTTTCTGGCAAATGAAAATGTTCCCTTGAAAAGTATCCATATGTTAAAAGAAGCTGGATATGATGTTGCTGCTATAACCGAAGACAGTCCTGGAATTGGAGATGAAGAAGTACTAAGCCGTGCTGCAAATGAGAAACGAATAATTCTTACATTCGATCGTGATTATGGCGAATTAATTTACAAAAAGAAATTGTCGGTTCCATCAGGTGTCGTATATTTTCGTTTTGTTCCAATATCTCCGGAAGAAATAGCTGAAACCTTGTTCAATCTGATGGAAATAGGTAACATTATATTGGAAGGCAAATTTACTGTTGTAGAACGTGAAAGAATCCGGCAACGGCCTTTATCATAAGAAAAAATGAAAATTGCAACAAAGGCACCAAGACACAAAGGTCAGTGATCAGTTATCGGTTATCAGTAATCAGTTTTCCTTTACTTATCACTTCTTACTGATAACCGATAACTGTTCGCCTTTTTTGTCTACTTTTAGTTTCATTGTTTGCCTTTCATTCCTCTGTCAAAAAACATGGTGACAGATTTATTGGGCTCACATTCAATGTTTACAACGACACGAAGCCACCGGTTTCCATGTTCTGGAATTCGCCGAAGAAAATGTCGTGTATGCTTCATATTATAAAAAAGTATAGCACAAGTTATGAAAAAGGCAAAATAAACGATCCTTCTTTGAGGGTTGCGGTTATAAAACAACACCGATGGCTTTTTGGATGGCTTCTTTGACTTCAGACATCTTTTGAGGACTTATTTTTCCAGAAAATGGTCCACGAATTAAAAAAGATTTGTCGAGTGTGGTAATCTGTTCACACTTAGCCATGGAGCGCTGAGTAAGCCCACCCTCTCCTAGGGCTAATTCCACATGGGTAGGGCTATCGCGAAGAGTTGTCGAGACAGGAACAACGATGACATCATTGGCCAAGCGATTACGTATATCCAAAGAGACGATTAAGGCCGGCCTTGTCTTTTTGTCCTTTGGTTGACCGGGCAATCTTACAAGATATATCTCCCCTTTTTGAGGATAGGTCATGGATTTAGTCCTTCCAAAGCTGTTGAGCGGACTTTGTTGTTATTTCGGTCCATTGCCGATCTTCCTTCCGTTCCTTATCAGACTGCGCGAGATAATACGCTTCAATTTGTTTTTCCAAGTCTTGCTTTTTTTGTTCATTGTGCCATTTGCGAAGAATATCCTCAATAAATTGGCTACGGGAGCGAATTTTTGAAGTTTTGAGAAAATTATTTATGGTATGAACCAATTCCTTGTCAAGGCTTGCAGTTACCTTTACCTTGGTTGCTGAAGGGGTATGATAATCCATATGTTCCTCCTTTATTTATTATCAATGTTAAGAATATAGTTCTTATTAAGTGTCTTGTCAATGCAAAGATGGGGTCAGGGGTTCGGGGTTCAGAGGTTCGGAGTTCAGAGGTTCAGATGTTCGGAGGTTAAGAGGTTCAGGGTTTACGGGTTAACCCGGAACGCAGAACGGCGAACGCAGATCGGAGAACCCTGAAAAGGCAAGTTTCATAACAAAAAAACCGATATTGGAATGGCCTCTACCAGTTGGCCACCTATTTCAGTTTCAGACCACATGTTACGGTTTAGAAGAATCGCTTTTTGGGGCGAGTATTTTGCCAGAAATGAACGATATCCCCGACTGATGGTTAATTGTTTCAGAATCCCGGCTTTTACTTCGATGCTTTGAATCGGTTTGACGCTGGATATTATAAAATCAACTTCCGCACCGGCCTTGGTCCGCCAATAGTTGATTCTTTGGGACAAAGGGTATTTTCTGAAAACATGCGAGGCCACGATTCCTTCCATGATCTGACCGGTATCGGAGCGCGTGTGCAAATCACTAAAATTTCCCATGGCAAGATTGCGTAACCCGGCGTCGGCAAAATAGATCTTGGGCATCTTGCTTAATTCTGACCTGGGATTTACAAAAAAAGGCGTCAGGCGTTTGATAACAAACGTTTCTTTCAGATAATGGATGTACCTTGTGATCGTTTC